>JALSHP010000071.1 GCA_026982175.1 Campylobacteraceae bacterium | reverse complement strand
AAAGCCAAAATTTTAAAAGAGGCTGTTAATCTCATTATTGAAAAAGGGTTTAAAAATGCCTCAATGAGAGAGATGGCAAAAAATGCAGGGGTGAGTAATCCTACTATCTATAACTACTTTCCTACTAAAGAGAAGATTTTGTTTGCTTATGTGGAGCAGAAACACAAAGAGACAGCTCAAATACTTCAAGAGATTGAGGATTTTCACACCTATACCTTGCGTGAACAACTGCAAACTCTCATAGAGACAGAGTTGGAGCTTTACCTTGAAGACCGAGAATTTGTGATGCAAATCTCTGATATGGTTTTTCAGTCAGGTGGCTTAAAACTGGACACACTCTATGGAAACAATGAAGTTTTTACTGAAATGGTGGCAGATATGTTAAGTATTGCCATTGAAGCCGAAGAGATTCCTAAACCACCTTTTGAAGAGCATCTGCCACGGCTCTTTTGGGACTATTACATTATGGTGGTTGCCTATTGGATAAAAGATGACTCTGAAATGTTTGAGAACACGACACAGTTTATTGACCACTCTTTGGGGGTTGTTGAAGCCTTGTTGCAGTCTAATCTACTCAACAAAGCCAATGACTTAGGTATGTTTTTGTTTAAAACCCATCTTCTTGGAGCATTAGAGAAGTTTAGTGTTAAAAAAACAGGCTTTTCCAAACTAAAAAGAAAACTAAAAGGGGTTCTTGATGAGTAATGCAGATGACAATTTACAAAAAAAGATTCCCACTTCAAAAAGAAGCCGAGGGGTCGTAGCAGGAAAAGCAATGCTTAAAATTGGTGTGGTTTCAAGCACAGGAGCTGTCAAACGTGCCTTTATGTCAAAAGAGAACAAAGAGGCTTCAAAGTCTGACACCCATGCACAGATTGCCAAGGTGATTATTGACTCTTTGGGTGAACTCAAAGGGGTTTCTGTGAAGATTGCCCAACAAGTCGCCCTTGGAATGCCTTTTTTACCTCAAGAGTATCTTGATGAGATTAGCAAGTCGTTTAATGCCATTCCTCCCATTAATAAAGCGTTAATTCGTAAAATCATTAAGCAGGAGTTGGGCGATTACCCACAAAATGTTTTTGAGAGTTTTGAGAGTAATGCCTTTGGGGCAGCGAGTTTGGGGCAAGTGCATAGAGCCACAAAAGAGGCAAAAGCATTGGCTGTAAAGGTGCAATACCCTGGCATTGCTACAAGCATAGAGTCTGACTTGTCGGTCATTAACTTTGGGCTAAAGCGTTTCGCCAAAGGGCAAAATGTTGAACATCTTATGAGCGAAGTTGAAGAGCGACTTAGAGAAGAGGTTGATTATGAGTTAGAAGCTCAAAATACTAAATACTATGAAGAAAATTTAAACCACGAGCTGATTGTTGTGCCTACTGTTGTTGAGCATTTATCGACCAAGAGTGTTTTAACTTCTACTTTTTTGGAGGGGAAAGGTTTTGAAGATTTTTTAAACTCTAATCCAAGCCAAGAGGTGCGTAATCACTATGCTCAACTCATTTTTGACTCATTTTTTATGGGGCTTTACCAACTCAAAATGGTACACGCCGACCCAAATCCTGGGAACTTCATTTTTATGGCTGACAATATGTTAGGCATGATTGACTTTGGGTGTGTCAAAAGGGTTGACACGGAGTTTAACCAATCTTTTTCTAAGCTTCATGTGCTACTTATGGACAAAGCATCAGACGAAGAGGTAGCCCAACAATACGCCGACTTAGAGATGATAGACCAAGGTGAAATGAGCGAAATGGTCGCCTTTTATCAATCGGTCATTAAGCCCCTTGACAGAATCTACATTGAGATTTTTGAGGGGGAGAAGTACGATTTTAAAGAGAATAGTGACTTCTCAAAACGAGGCTTTAACACCATTATGGAGGTACAAAAAAAACAGCGTCACGCCGTACATAAGATGAATGCCGACTACATCTTCATTGACCGTACTCTACTTGGGTATTACAATATGTTTGAGAAGATGGAAGCTACGATTGACACGCGATTTGCACAGAGATTGGTTAGGGAGGGGATGTGATGAGTATAATGACTTTAATTGGAGTATTGATAATAACGCTAATCATATTTATATTTTCATCCATAAAAATTCATAATGAAAAATTATCACTCAAAAAATTTTGGGCATTGGTTTGGTTGCCCTCTTTTTTACTAGGAATTGGAAGTTATATAGATATTGCAATTGAAACGCATAGTATGAGTAGTGGAATTTCAAGGATGTTGTTAATCTTTATTTATGGTTTTATAGTGATGTTGCCCTCACTCATGCTCTATGCTGTGCATATTTTATCATTAGAAAAACGATTTTCTCTTCCTGCGTGGAAACTGTTTTTATGGACAGGTTTAGTTGCTGGATTGAGTGCTTTACCTTATGGGCTTATAGGAGAGTTAAAATTTTTATTTTTTCCCATTATTACAGGTATGCTTTCTATGATGATAGTTTATTATTTTAGTCGATGGAGAGATAAAAAATGAAGCCTATAACGAGAAAAGTACTAGGAGGGATTAGCCTTTTATGCTTAAGTTTTTTTGTGCTGGTGCTTCTTTTGGAACAACCGTTATCTGTGGAACTTATGGATAATGTAATTGGAATTGCATTAATAATATTATGGGTAATTATGCCTGTAATTAGTGCTGTATTGTCATTTTCAATGTTTGTTACTGACAAACATTTTACTTCACTGATTTACATCATAGTGACGCTAGGATTAATTAGTACCACAACATTGTTAATCTATCTTAATCTAGCAACAACAGATTTTGGAATTATATTTGTAGTATTAATGGTTTTTGGGTCACCCATTTTATTTGGGGCATTACTTCTTCTCAAACTTTTGTATGCTTATATTTTTAAGAAAAATTTCAAATATATTGTCAAATCTTTATTTAACATACAAGTTTTAAAAGCTTTACCTTTGAGTGCTATGGTTACGGTGTTGTTATGGCAATCCTTTTTAATCGTAAGTGCTATTGAAGCCCATAAAGCAGTAGAAGCGTTAAATGTAAAAGAGGCTAATGAGTCCTCTTTATTCTCTTTTTACAGACCGTTTGCTGAAGAGATAAGATTGAGTAATGGTATGCGATGGTCTTATGGTCGTTTAAAATTTGTAGAAAATGGCAAATAAATTAAAATTAGGAGAAAATAGTATGAAAAAAATAATAATCTTTGGAGGCTCTGGCTTCATTGGACAAAACTTAGCCAAAGTACTTTTGGAACAAGGGTATGAAGTGCATATTGTCTCACGCAATAAACCTCTAAATTGTCAAGGAATATTTACCCAATGGGACGCTCAAACTTTAGGCTCTTGGGTAGGATTACTTGAGAGTGCTGAAGCCATTGTAAACCTTGTGGGACGCAGTGTTGATTGCATTAAGACAGCTGAAAACATAGATGAGATTTTACGTTCACGTGTCGATAGCACTCTGCTCATAGGTAAAGCCCTAAAAGAAGTGAAGAAGAAGCCAAAAACGTGGGTTCAAATGTCCACGGCTCATCGTTATGGAGATGCTTTAGATGTTACTTGTACGGAGTCATCGAGTTTTGGTTACGGTTTAGCTCCTTATGTTGGGAAAATGTGGGAAAAAGCTTATCTTGAAGTTGTCCCCAAAGAGATGAAACAAGTAATTGTGAGAACCTCTTTTGTCTTAGGAAAAGAGGGTGGAGCTTTACAGCGTATGGCATCTCTAGCTTCTTGGGGTTTAGGAGGAACATTGGGACACGGAAAACAAGGGATTTCTTGGATTCACGAAGATGATATGAGCCGTTTATTACTTGAAGCCATTGAAAAGGAGCGTATGCAAGGTGTTTACTTAACAACAGCCCCAAATCCTGTGTCCAATGAAGTGTTTATGAAAAAACTTAGAGATGCTTTAGGGGTAAGCATAGGTTTACCTGCCTTTGCTTGGATGGTTAAAATAGGGGCACCTCTTCTAATGAACACCGACCCAGAGTTAGCACTTTATGGTCGCTATTGTCGGTCTGAACGCTTAAAAGAAGAGGGGTTTGAGTTTAGTTATGCCACTTTAGATGAGGCGTTTGAGGATATATTTAAGGAGAAGAGATAATGAAAAAATGGATTGGTAATTGGATTATTGGGACAGCAATATTACATACAGTTTTCGCGATAGTTGTGTTTCCAAATGTATGGATGGAATTAATTAACGGTGGTATTTTTAATACAGTGGGGGAAGACACCCAAAGAGCAGCTGTGATGTTTTTCTTTTTATGGGGGTTACTTTATTTTGTTTTGGGCTTTACTATTAAAGCATTGGAAAATCAAAATATAGTCTTACCTAAAGTGTTAGGTTTTGGACTTCTTATTAATGCTGTGATTGCGGTAATTTTTTTACCTGAATCAGGGTATTGGTTGTTAATTCCACCAGCAATTATGATTTTAAGACAAAAAGAAAAGAGTCAAGATGAACAAAGTTAAAGAAACGAGCCTACCCACAACAAGTGTCTATAAAAACTACATAGACAGAGTTGACTATTTTGATGCCTTTGAAATAAAATTAGTCACAAATTTAAATGCAGAGATGCTTTACAAAGGTATTTTTGCAACGCTTCCTTTGTGGGTGAAAAAATTGATGGCATTGAGAAATAAAATTGTCTCTTTGTTTGGTTTAAAAGTAGTCACCGACAATGGTGAACGCTTGTTTGAAGTTGGCAAAAGAGAGGGGATGTTTCATCTCTATTATCTATCTGAACAAGAGGTAATAGCAGGAGAAGATGACCGACATCTGAACTTTAGGGTTTCAGTCTTAA
>JALSHP010000070.1 GCA_026982175.1 Campylobacteraceae bacterium | reverse complement strand
AGAGATTTTACTCCCTCACTTACTCCCTCACTTACTCCCTCACTTACTCCCTCATTATTTTCTATAGGCTCCAAATTTTTATAAAAAATATTTCTCATAAAATTTTGTTTAATATAAAAACTATCTTTTGAATATACTTTCAAAATTCTATTTAACCCTGAACCTAAATGTTCTACAAGTTTTAAATCTTTGTAGATTCTCATTATCTCTCTACTAATTGGATTGGAATAACCAGAAAAGAAATCATCAAGATTTTTAATTGTTGACATTCCACCTGTTGAAGTTATCTCTATTCTATCACTAAAAATCTCAAATAGTGGTGGATTTTGGGTGGTATAGTCATTATGGACTATTGCATTTATTACTGCCTCTCGTAAAGCGACTCTATTCCACAATGGCTTCTCTTTTCTTGTTGTTGATGTTATTAAAGCAGCTGTGCTATTTTCTACCTCTAATTTCTCTAAAACCCTCTTTGTAGCTTTTACAAGTGAACAGTATCCATACTCATTATTTTCAATTAAATCTATTTTATCTTTCCCAGCATATTTCGCTACTTTAATAGAAGTACCATTCTCATCAGCCATCAAATAAGCTACATAATTATACTCCCCATCTTCGGTTAGTAGCTCCAAATTAGAGGCAAATTTACTATTGAGTTTTAATCCTTTGGCTTCATAATATATTTTAAGCTGTTCAAATGTTAAATCCTGTCTATGTGACCGTATTTTACTAAGAGAATTTCTGACTCTACTCGCAAACAACTCTTCTATCATCATTTGATTCATAGGCTCACTACTACTGCCAACTCTTATGTAGCACCCTTTTGAACTCATTCCATATTTTTTTATAAAATAGGGTCTTTCTCTACCACTAGCCACTATAATTTTAATAATATCTTTTTTATTATTCTCTTCTAAAATAACTTCAAATAGACCTAAACAAGATGGAGATATATTATGCTTGAGCTTATCTTTTATCTTTAATTGAATCTCATCTGCATTTGATACTCCCAATACGCTACCCGTATCACTAATACCAATATAGATAATCCCACCCTCTTTTGAATTTAAAAAAGCCACAACCTCTTTTTCTAAACCATCAGTAAGCTTTGATTTGTACTCAACTCTACTAGATTCTCTTCTCATTTTCTTATCCTAAGCCTCAAAAAAACAGGAAATCTAGGCTTCCCATACTTGGTCATCTCTTTATATTTGAAAGTAATTACACTTCCAATAACAGGTGGATTTTTTCGTTCTTCTAAACTAAATCCACTCCCTATCTTAAAGGTTACATTGTTGTCCATTTGGCAAGTAAGCGAACCCATCATATCTTTGAGCTTTCCGTGACCTCTGTTATAGCCTATGATTTTACACTCTTTATCTAAAAAAGATTTTACTTTGAGGGCTTTTGAGGTTCTTTTAGCAATATATGGTGCATTGGGGTCACGCACCACAACACCTTCTCCTCTTTTCTGTTCTATCTCTTTTAGAAATGTTTGTAGATGTTTTTTGTTTTTTATGGAAATTTGAGGGATAAGCTTGATGATTTTACCCTCATACGGCTCTACTTTTTTGAGCCTCTCCAAGAGTCCACCTTTGGCATTGGGGACTTCAAAGATATAGTGTTTTATCTGCTTCCACTCTTTTTCATTTGGGATTTTATCTCTTACAATTGAGCTTATGTTTTCAAAATCACCTCTTTTTGTCCAAAGCTCTCCATCTATAGGAAAGGGTGGGTAGTTCTTAGTAAACCATTTAGGAGCGTGAATAACCCTACCACTGCGAAATAGTAACTCTTTACCACTCCAATAGGCGCGTATGCCATCTAGCTTTTCACTCATAACCCACCCTGTTATGTTTTGGTCTTTGTATGTTTTTAGGAGTAGTAGATTTGGCTTTTGAGCGAATAAAGATATAGTGAAAAGTAGTGATATAATTAATCTCATAAACCTCTCTTTATCCTATCAATCTTCTCTAAAACTATTTTTAACTCATCTTTTAACAGATAGATACTATTTAATATATTTATAGCTACACCATCACTCTCTTCATAGTCATGAGATATTTCATTTCGCAAATCTCTAATCTCAAACCAATCATCAACCTCTATAATATCCATCTTCTCCAAACTGTTTAAAATATCAAGAAATGGTCTATTAACATTTTCTCCTTGATATAGCAGTAGAGACTTAAATAGTTTTGCTCCCATAACATCTTGTAGTTTTGAAAATCTATAAATAATTTGGTCACTATAAGCCAAAGAGTCCAACTCATCAAGAATCTTTTTATAACTATCTATTTCTAATGGAAATTTATATTTAATCATTAGCTGTCCAAAAGCATTATCCAATCTCTTTAAATGTTTAAGACTCTCTTTTAGATTATCCTCAACTTTTATTCTATATACTAGAGTTTTACTCCCCATTTTATAGCCTCCTGCTCTATTAATCTCTCTTTATCTATATTAAATACTACATCTATTTTTTGCTCACCAAGAACTCTTTTGACTCTTGATAGGAATTTTATCTTTTTCTTAAAAAGATTAGAGTGGTCTTTAAGGACGAGATATAAATCTATATCTCCACCTCTACTACTATCATCTACACGACTTCCAAAAAGATATATCTCTCCCTCTTGAAAAAACTCATAAAATTTATCTTTTATTGTATCTATATAGTATTGAGATAATCTCATATCAACCCTTTATAACATTAGATATATACTCTATCTCATCATCACTCACATAAGGGTTCATAGGCAGGCTCATAATCTCTTCTGAAACTGCTTCACTAATAGGGAAATCTCCCTTTTTATAACCTAAATAGGCAAAACACTCTTGCAGATGCAAAGGCATAGGGTAATGAACAGCTGTTGGAATGCCTTGCTCTTTTAATCTCGCTTGAACAGCATCTCTATCTTTAACACGAACACTATATTGAGCAAAAGCAGAAGTGGCTCTCTCATCTAGAAAAGGCAAAACTAACTCTTTATCTTTGAGTGCTTCACTATATTTAGAGGCTACCTCTTGACGCAGAGCCAAATCTTTTTTATAATGTTTAAGCTTTACATCGACAATGGCACATTGCAAAGTATCCATACGTCCACCCATTCCAATGTATTTATGATGATAACGTTTCGATTGTCCGTGAACTCTAAGTGACTTTATCTTTTGAGCTAACTCATCACTATTGGTAAAGACAGCTCCACCATCACCAAAGCACCCTAGAGGCTTGGCAGGGAAAAAGCTTGTGGTTGAGATGTCGCCTAAATTTGAGTCAGATACTCCATTAAAACTGCTTCCAAAACTTTGAGCTCCATCAACGATTACTTTTAAGTTATGTTTTTTGGCTATGGCTTCAATTGCCTCCATATCAGAGGCTTGTCCATAAAGACTCACAGGCATAATCACTTTTGTTTTAGAAGTAATTTTTTCCTCTATTTTAGAGGGGTCAATATTATAAGTTTTTTCATCTATATCTACAAAAATAGGCTTTGCTCCTAAAAAAGCAATCGTCTCAGCCGTGGCAATAAAGGTAAAAGGGGTCGTGATAACCTCATCATCAGGCTCAATATCAAGTGCCATCATCGCTAAGAGTAGAGCATCTGTTCCAGAGCTACAAGTAATGGCGTTCTTAGCACCCGTAAACGTTTCTAGGTTCTCTTCTAACTCTTTTACAGCACTTCCCATAATATAACTTGAATTATTGAGAACTTTATCCATCTCTTCTTCTAACTCAGGCTGATACATAAAATACTGTTTTTTTAAATTGGCAAAATCAATATTGTTTTTATTCTCTCTATTCTCTAAAAAATCTTGAGGCGTTATGGCAATATTGGAATATTTTTTTAACATACCTTTGTCTCGTGTAATCACTTTGGCATTAATGGCTTTTGCACTGGCTATAATTTGGCTATCTTCAATATCTTCATAATCTATCTCCATATAAGAGGGGGTTTTGGCTATTTTAAACTTATCTATTAAAAAATTAATTATCTCAGCAACCAACTCTTTTGATTTTTTAGTAGAATAACCTTTCTCTTCCTTGAGTTCTTTTATTTTTAAAAAAGCTATATTGTCAAATGATGAAGAGGATAAAAAGATATTTTCATTTTTCTCATAACAATAATTAAAAGCCTCTATGGAAGTTTTAAATTGTTCTCTTCTTCTATCATTAAAATAGTCAAGAATAATATTAACATCTAATAGATAGTTCAAATTTTTCCTCTCTCTTCATAATCTTTAGCTCTATCTTCATAATATTGGTCACTCTTATAGTAATCAGAACTATCTCCACTAGTCATAACAAGCTCCCTCCAATTCTCTTTTATATACTCTTTTGTCAGCAGACTTTCATCATTTTTTTGTGATTCCACCTGTTTTTTTATCTTGACACCATCATTTTTAAATGCATTGAGTATCTGTATAATTTTATCTCCTAATGAGGTACTTGGAATATCAATTATCAATTGCACTATATCTCCTTCAAGTTTTCATCAATTATAGCATACTTCTTTTTGTCAAAACTATCTGTGGCAACACCATCTACAAACGCCAAGGTATTCCCACTAATCCCAACCCAGCCTATCTGCTTGGCAGGAACACCCACCATCAATGCGTAAGGTTTTACATCTCTGTTTACCACTGCTCCTGAACCAATGAGTGCATACTCTCCAATGGTCACACCACAAACAATCGTCGCATTTGCCCCAATAGAACAACCTTTTTTAAGCAGTGTAGGTTTAAACTCCTCTTTGCGTTGTATAAATGCTCTAGGATTAATGACAT
>JALSHP010000069.1 GCA_026982175.1 Campylobacteraceae bacterium | reverse complement strand
ATTATCTACCATGGGCATAAAGTTTCTCCTCTTTATTTGAAATCGAATGATAGCATTGATGGCTGAAACTTTAGACCTATGGGGTTTTTAAAAGAGTATCAAAACGCTCCTATTAACGAAACTAAGCAGCCTCTTTAAAAGCATGCCATGCGTGTAAAACAACTTTTTCTTCAAATTTCACACCATCGGTATGCATCACTACTTCCAAAATATCTTCAAAAACAGACATCTCAACTTTGGTCTCTTTGGCGAGTAAAAAAGCCTTATTTAGAGGCAGTGGATTGGCATAAAGTGCCTCTATTTTCTCTTGAACTTCAGAAGGAACTTCTTTGTTTGGATTTATTTTTTGAACAAACTCTTTAATCGTTTTACGCTCTGCATCTGAAAAATCTTTATCACTAGAAGCACTAGAGACAGCAACTGCTTCTATGGCAACAATGGCATCCCAATACTCATCCATAGAAGAGAGATTATCAAAGGCAGTTGACAACTCTTTTTTTAGAGCATCAATTTCACTAAGCACTTCTACCTCTTTTACAGGTTCAGCTTCAGCTACTTTCTCAACTTCAACTACTTTTTCTACCTCTTCAACTTTTTTAATCTCTACTTCTTGATGCTCTTCTTCTTTTCTATCTTTACCAAAAATACCCAATACTGTATCACTTAATTTACCTAAAAAACTCATATTTAATCCTTATTTATTTACTTAAAGATTATTATATAAAAATATTATTAATATATTAGTTAAATACTTAAATTAATTAAAATTTAATTTATAATAATGATAGCATGGTTTTCTAAAGGAAAGATATAAAGCATTTATTAAACTTAAAGGCTTCATGTAATACAAATATTCTGATTTACCCATGGATTTAGCCGACTGTTCATTGATTATTGTCGCTGAAAAAATGGCTATCAATGAAATAATCTCCATTGACAGCGACTATGATGTCTATCGTACTCTAAAGCGAGAGCCTTTGATTAATCTTTTGTACGAGTATCCGTTGTAGGTTGAAACTTACCCTCTCAAGCTCTCCCCAAACAAAACCCCAAAAGGAATACACCAAAAAGTATATCCATCTTTAGAAATTGGCAAAACCTCATTTCCTCCATAAAAAATATATCCTTCTAAAAAGTTCTCTTTTGCATTTTTAGCCAACTGTAAAAGCCCTCTTGTGTACTCTGTTTTAATGGTCGCTGATGATTTTATCTCTATGGCAACAATCTTGCTATTTTTCTGTTCTAAAACTAAATCAACCTCATAGTTTCCATCTCTGTAATGATAAATTTTGGTTGATTTTTTGGCATAGCTGCTATGCTTTAAAAACTCTGAATAAATAAAATTCTCAACCAAATTACCTAGCATCTCTCGCTCTTTTACAATGAGTGTCTCTGCGTCTACATCAACCAAGTGAGCAACCAAACCTGTATCTATAAATTGAATTTTAGGAGCTTTGACTTCTCGTTTCCCACGATTGGTGAAATAAGGATTTAGCCTTTTTACGAGAAATAGAGCTTCAAGTATCTCTATGTCTGACTTTACGGTCATATCTTTAATATTTAGATGTTTAGAGAGTGAACTGTACTTCAAAAGGTTAGAGGTCATAGAGGCTAAGATTCTTAAAAGTTTATTGATTTCGGACTTGTTCTCTTGGCTTATTTTTTTGACCAATGATAAATCTTTTTCTATTCGTGCTTCAATATAACTATCAAACCAACTCTCTTGTGAACGAGTAGATTTTCCTTGAACAGAGGGGAAACCACCTGTGGTTATTTGCTCTATCATTTTTTCATAACTCATTTTTTTAAAGTTAAATGATTTTATTTTTCCATCAAAAAGCATATCAATAACATTTTTACTGCTACCATTAAGCTCAAAATAAGAGAGAGGAAAGAGTGAGATGGAGACCATTCTTCCTGCTAAAGACTCTTTTATGGACGACATTTTAAAGAGGTCAGCACTTCCTGTAAGTAGAAACATTCCTGATTGATTTTTTTCATCTACAGTAATTTTTAAAGCACTAATCACTTCTGGAACCATCTGAATTTCATCTATGATGGAGGGGGTTTTGGAGAGCTGTTCTATAAACGGGATGGGATTATTTTGTGCTGTTATTTTAGTAGCTTCATTATCAAAAGTGTAATAGTTCATACCCAGCTCTTTGGCTATTTCTTTAGATAGCGTTGTTTTCCCACTCTGTCTAGGTCCATTAATAGCAACAATTCTAAAATCTTCTAAAAGTTCATAAACCATAGAAGTGATATTTCGTTTAATATACATGATGAATCCTTCTAAAGGATAGTATCATATTATGAGTTAACATAAGATATATTATGAGTTAACATGACTTATAGTATGAATTTACGTAAAGTTTAAAGAAAAATATTTTAAGTTTTTTATACTTACTTCTTAGGTTACGCTATTGATAGGTAGCTCTGAACTACCCTTTCAAGCTCTCACCAACCAAAGCATTCACTACTTTAGGGTTTCCCTTGCCTCCTGTAGCCTTTAACACTTGCCCCACAAAAAAGCCTAACAGTTTGGTGTTTCCTGCTTGAAACTTGGCTAAATTATTTGTGACCTATAATGATGGGTTGAGTCGGTTTTAGAATGAGGGAGTGTTAAGCATTTTTCTTTTTTCAATATGGCTATGTTGGATTTTAAAGTAGCTTCGTATCTAACAAAACAATTAAATTAACCCTTTCCGCGAAACTCTATCTTTTTCCAATATTATTAATGGTTGTCTAAAGCACAACCCTATGAGTTTCAAATGATTGGTAGAGGGTTTACCATGTTAAGAAATTTAATGATATAATCAATAAAAAAGGAGTCTATATGCACACTTATCAAATACGAGTTAGTGATGAAATAGTTGGTAAGTTTTTATGGCTTTTAGAGTATTTTAAAAAAGATATAGAGATAGTTAAAGTTAATACACCTAATGAATTTAAGAGAACAATGGAAGCGTCAAAAAAAGATATAAAAGATGGAAATATTACAAGTTTTAACTTTGATAATTTTGAGAAAAAACTAGATGAATAATGTATAATATAACACAAACTGATACCTTTGAAAAGAGGTCTATAAAATTTTTTAAAAAACATAGAGATTTAGTACCAAAATTTAAAAAAGTTATAGAAAAACTGATAGATGACCCTTTTGATAACTCCTTGAAAACACATAAGCTCAAAGGGAATTTAAGTGAATTTCATGCTTGTAGCTTGACTTATCAATATAGAATTGTTTTAACTATTGAGATAAAAGATGAAGAGATAATTTTAGTTAATATTGGTACACATGATGAGGTTTATTAAACATTAAGAAAAGGAGAAGAGATGCTAACCGTAGATATTGAAAAAATGCCATCATTTAATATTGGATTTGACAGAGGAATTCAAAAGGGTATTCAAACTGGAATCCAAGAGGGCATTGAAAATGGTGTTAAAAAAGTAGCTCTAGGAATGTTAAAACTCAATCTTGACATAGAGATTATTCAGAAGAGTACAGGGTTAAGTTTGGAGGAGATAGAGAGATTGAAAAAGAGTTTAAAAAATTAATAGATAGCTTGAACCCTACCTTTTCAAGCTCTTCCCAACCAAAGCATTCGCAACTTTAGGGTTTTGATTACAACTCTAAATACTTTTAAAACTTGCCTTAACAAAATCTATTTGCATAAAATTAAACTCTATTTTCTAATTTCTTATAAAAATTTTCTCGTGTAGCTACCATATAGTGAAAAATAATCTCATCATCCTCTAAAAGCTCGTAAGCAATCCGATATTGTGTTCCATTTTTTGAAAATGATAGGAGTAGAGATGGGATAATTTACCTTTTAAAGTCTCTGATTTTCTTGGGTCTTCTAAAATAACATCTAAGTGCTTCTCTTTAATCTCTTTTACAACAGATTTGTCTATCTTCTTTAAATCAGACTTGAATTTAGGATGAAAACTTTCGCTATAACCCATCAAATACCTCATCACGAGAGAGAGGTGTTAGTTTTTTATTTTTCATATCAGAAACACGGGTTAAAAGCTCTTTTTCAAAAAGAAACTTCTCTTTTTGTTCTTCGATATAAGCTCTAAGAGCTTCAATAACAATGTCGGTACGATTAACAGAGAATTGCTTGGTAAATTCATCAATCTCATCAATAAGATACTTTGGTAAACGTAAGCCTATCTGTTGTTTTTCTAGTTGTTGTAAATTGTACATAATGCTACTCCTTATATATTATAGTATATATTAATTTATATATATAGTCTCTTAAAGCATTCACTACCTTAGGGTTTCCCTTACCTCCTGTTGCTGTTTCCAGCTTGAAACTTGGCTATATTATTTATGACCGATGATAGGTTGAATCGGTTTTAGAGTGAGGGAGTGTTAAGCATTTTTCTTTTTTCAATATAGTTATGTTGGGTTTTAAAGTAGCCTGTCACCTTTTATTCCTTTGACCATCCATAAAAAATCACGTATATCTAAACAAGGTTCTAAAGTAATTTGTCATACACTTTTTTAAGTAATATAATTATTTAAGTTAATACTAAGTGACAAATTGAGATTTAAATTTTTATTTTGACTATAGTGCTATTTATATTTAAAAAACAAAAATTTGATTTAGAGTTTTAAACTTTAAAATTTATTATTGTCATATTAAATAGAAAAATATTAAACTAAAGGATTTGAAATGAGTTATTGGAGAAATTGTACCAAATGTGGTTCGAGAATATATATGGCTGAAGTTCAACCACCAAATGCATATAAGTCATATTGGCTACCCTTTGAGGATGAACTGCTCAATA
>JALSHP010000068.1 GCA_026982175.1 Campylobacteraceae bacterium | reverse complement strand
TTATAAAACAGATTTTTCTGCTGAACAATACTTACGTAATGTAACACTCAATGTAGAACTTGTAAACATGGAAAGCAACAAAACACTTTATGAATATAAATTTCATATTCCAGAGACACTTGAAACAACTCGAATAGACATATCTAAAGAAGTCTCAAATGCATTTGAAATAGATTTAAAAGATGTAGAAGCAACAAAGAATGCTCGTTTTAGAGTTAGCTATGCTGTTGATGCTAATGGTACTATTTTAGAACAAAATTGTATGGAAGGAGGGGCTGGGTGTAATAACCTAAAAACAGACTATGCTAAAGATAATTTTGCCATTCGTCCAGAGAGCTATTTTATCAAAATTGCCGATGGAGACCAAGAGCGTGTCAATAGCAGAGAACCTAATCCACATTTAAGCATGAGTGCAGGTTATGAGTATAACCTTACTGTTTTAGCAAAAAGATATGATGACTTTAGCCCTTCTTTAGGTTACAACAAAAACATCAATGCCTCTTTTGATTTTAACAGCACAGGCATGACCTCTTGGGCAGATAACAGTCCGATTACAGAAGCCATTAATCTTGTTGATGGTTTCTACAATAATTCATCATTTAAACATAATGAGGTAGGACTCTATACACTACTTATTCCTAGTGATGAAAATTGGACAATCATTGACCAAGCAGATGGAGATTGTATTGTAGGCAGTAGTCAAATTTCTGGTGATGGAAACAGTCAATCAGGTTGTAACATTGCCCAAGAGAGTTCACCTATTGCCTTAACCTTTAATCCTGACCATTTTAAAGTCGATTTAACACTAAATAATCTACCAAATAGTGGGCATGATGACTTTATTTATATGAGTGAACTAAATAGTACATATAGCCAAACAGCTATTGCACTTCAAGGTAAAATAGTAGCTCAAACAGAAGATAATCAAACCACAACTAACTTTACGGTTGGATGTATGGCAACTGATATAGATTTAGAGTTAAATGCTTCTACACTATCCGTTGAAGGAAAAAATCAACAGATTAAAACCATTGACGGAACAGATGTTTTCTTTACACGATATATTCAGTTTAATAATGATCTGAATGATAGTAATATTGTCAATAATCTTGTATCACTTGGGGGAACACTCACTTTAAGTAAAAACAAATTTTTAGATGAGAACAATGGAACAGCTACGCTTGATATAAGATACAACTTAAACAAAAACCTAACAGAGCCTATTAATCCTGTGCAAGTGACTTTTTCTGGTATGAATGCTTCATCTCCTGATGCTAAGTCAACAGCACACACTATTGTTGATAACTATATACCAAAAGGAGATAAACTCTTTAATGTAACCAAAAACTTCTACTACGCAAGAGTAGTCTCTGACCTTAACAACTACCCAAGAGTTAATATGAATATCTCTCCATTGGTTAGAACCCCTCTAAATGTTGACATCTATTGTAAAACCACTGTTGCTAACCATTGTGCCACCACCAATGTACTATCCAACACCTCATTAAGCTCTACCACACGAGAACAAAATGGGTGGTATTTGTCTTCTAAGCACAATGGAGATTTAGATGGAAACGTAACAACACTTACACCTAATTTTGGAACGGTAAGCATTAATCCTAATAACAATATTACCTTGCCTAATGGTTCAAATGGTTTAATCTTAAATACCTTTAACGACTGTAGTAATCCCAAAATTACAGTAGCCATTACAACGACACCATCACTTACTTTTAATCCCTCACAATATGTAATTAACTGTACGGACAACAATGCGTCACAATGGACAGGGATTGGAAAGACGGGGAATGTTTTGAGTATTAAGCCTAAGGTGAATGGGACGGGGAAGATGGATTGGTAATATAAAATTAAGTTTAAACTTAAAATATAGATTATTAATTTATATATTAGACCTTTTTAGTTAAAATATTAAAATAATTTTAACAAAAAGGTTTAACTTTGAAATATATTTTTAGATTAATATTTTTAACCTCTATACTTATATCTTCTCTCTTCTCTGTAAGTATAGAGCTAGATGGAACACAAACACTTCTGAGTGGAACAGATTGTTCTACTGCCTCTTATCGTTTTGGAACAACAGCCTCTTACGATGGTTATGATTTAGATATTATTGTTGATGTTACAGAAGAAGACAATGATTATAACCCTAATACTTGTGTAGACATAAAAAACAATGTTATTAGTTTTCATATTAGAGATAAAGACTATTATGACAATATGGCTTATGCCAATGCAACCTTTACCATTGTCCGAAAAGGTACAACTACCCCTGTAGTTGTAGATATGTTAACCTCTACTAACTTTGACTTAGATAGTAATGGAAATATATCCTATTCTGAAAGTGATGATGTTTACTATAAAAGTCCTCTTCAAACACTTATTAGTAATAACAGTGATGTATTACTTCAAACAGTAGATTATGAAGACTATACAGTAAAGCTAAAAGGGAAAACCAGTGGTGATTGTCTAGATACAGCTGATAATATAGATATCAGTTGTCGAGGGGGTGCTTTATGGAAAAATGTTTCTTCCATAGAAGCAAGGGTTCAAAATGACAATGCCTATGGGACTGTACCAACAGATTCATATTATAATTCTTATCATAGACTTATCCAATTCTCTTTTGAATATGATGATATTGCACCCTTAATTGCTGAAAATAATTCTACTCAAGATTGTGGGGATGAACAGTTTTATTCTACCACAGATTCAGAATGGGTTGAGGGAAATTCTCATTCAGAATATACTAACAAGATGAATATTCAAAAAGTGATTAATATTCCGAATGCACAACAAATTGAAATTACCATTAATGGAGAAACAGAAGAAGACTATGATTATCTTTATATTATAGATGAAAATGGAGTTTCTCATAGCTTTGATGGGGAAATAGAAAATGAAGTTCTCATTATTAATGGTTCATCCGTTACCTTAAAATTAGAAACTGATTACTCAGAAACAGAAGAGGGAGTTACCGTTAAGGTTAAAGCTTTAGGGTGTCCTGCTGACTTTGGAGATGCCCCAAACAACTACACCCATGTTAGCCATAAAATAGATGGAAATTTATATCTAGGAAATTCTACTCCCGATGCAGAAAATGACCAACAGAGTTCAACTGATGCCACAGGAGATGGAGAGGATGATAGTGATGGTATAGTAGGCGTAGTTCCAACTTTAACCGTAGGAGATAGCTCCTATACTGTTCCTGTTAAAGTTTTTAACAATACAGGAAAAACTGCTTATATCACTGCTTGGATTGACTTTAACCGTAATGGTACTTTTGAATTTTCTGAAGCACTTAACACAAATGATTTATCTATTCCTTCTTCCTCTAACGCTCAAACAATTAATGTTGTTTGGGACGACTTTACAGATGGAGACACTCAAGCCATTGCTAACGCAACAGAGGGTAAAGCCATTATGCGTATTCGTTTGACTACTGAACGTATTTTACGTTATGTAGAAGATAACGAAAAAAATGAACCTGAAAATCTAATCTCTCCTGATGGAGAGGTTGAGGATTATGAGATTAGTATTCAAAACTCTTACAATAAATGTGACCCAAGATCAGGTAACAAAGATACTGATGGTGATGGCGTTGCTGATATTTGTGATGAGGATAGTGATAATGATGGAATTTTAGATAGCATAGAGTATGGAAGTTGTTCAGAAGGAGTCAATACTTTAATGTCTTTTGATGACTTTGGTCAAGGTGGGCGTACAACCAACCCTTATACAACCTACTGTTATGAGAGTGGTGATGGTGGAGATGGTTCTTGTCAAGCAGAGAAAAACATCCAGTATTGGGCAGGAAATGTCAATGTCAATGATGGAGAATACGCTGTTGTGCAACACCCAAACCCTGATGCTTCTGTTTTCTCTTCTTGGAGTCAAATAGGTGACCATACAGCCAATGCCAATGGGCGTATGATGGTGGTTAATGCCTCACTTGACCCTGATGAGTTTTACCGAAGAACCTACACCATTGTTCCAAATGCAAACATGAGTGTTGATTTATGGATTTTAAATGTGGTCAAAGCAGGAAGTAATATTATTTTACCCAATATCAAATTTAGACTAGAGGACATGCAAGGTAATCAAATTGGCGAAGCTGTTAACACAGGTGACATTCCTGAAAACTCTGTTTGGAATCACTATACACTTTCACTTAATCCCCAAGAGCATACCCAAGTTCAAGTAGTACTTTCAAATAATGCTCCAGGAGGGGGAGGAAATGACCTTGCCCTTGATGACATTAGAGTACAACAAATTTTTTGTGACCATGACAACGATGGCATTGCAGATTACCTAGACCTAGACTCAGATAACGATGGTATTCCAGATAATATTGAAGCTCAAACAACGCAAGATTATATTAAACCAAATAAAGTATTTGATGATAATGGCGTGGATAAAGCTTATCCTAATGGCTTAACACCTGTTGATACAGATGACGACAACAACCCTGATTATTTGGATTTAGACAGTGATAACGATGGAAAAACAGATGCCCAAGAGAGTGGATTAACACTTATGGGAGAGGTTGGAGTGAATGGTCTTGACAATCATGTTAGTGTTGAATCTACTGATAACTATGCTGATGTAAATGGTAAGGCTTATGAGAATGGGGAGTTTAAACTTTTAGATACAGATGAAAATGTGGCTTCTAATGGTTCAGATGCTATTGCTATGCAAAAAGATTTTGATTATAGAGATATACTAAAAAAACCTTTCACCTGTACCGACAAACTCTACCTCTCAAACAGAAGTGAATTAGGAACAG
>JALSHP010000067.1 GCA_026982175.1 Campylobacteraceae bacterium | reverse complement strand
TATTAAACCTGCGTGTGCAACTTTTGCTTTACCAGGGATTATGGCTGAAATCATTGAAGCAGATGGAACACCAACCCCTGTGGGTGAAAAAGGATTTATGTGTATTACACGACCATGGCCATCAATGATACGCACCATTTGGAATGACCCAGAGCGTTTCAAAAAAGCCTATTTTGGAGATTGTAAGAAAGATGGAAAACCTGTTTACTTTACAGGTGATGGTGCAATGCAAAGTGAAGATGGGTACATCACCATTACAGGACGAACTGATGATGTTATTAATGTTTCAGGTCACCGAATAGGAACAGCAGAAATTGAGTCTGCCATTAAAAATGTTTCAAGCATTGCTGTCTCTGCTGTGGTAGGAAAACCTCATGAGATAAAAGGTGAGGGTATTTTTGCTTATATTGTTCTCAAAGAAGAGGGAAAAAGTAAAGATGAGGTTAAAGTAGAGATAAACGCCGTCCTCAAAAAAGAGATAGGAGCGATTGCCCTTTGTGATGACATTGCACTTGTGCCAGATGTCCCTAAAACACGTTCAGGTAAGATTATGCGACGAATTTTAAGAAGCATTGTTAAAGGTGAAGAGATTACACAAGATACTTCTACACTTGAAGATCCTAGCATTGTTAGGGTTATTGAGGGGATTGTGAAAGAGGGCTAAAGATGAGAGGTAAAGAGGGTTTTTCTACCTTTCTTTACTTTTTTCTTTCTTTACTTTTTCTTCTCATCGCCTTTACGTCTCTCTCGGTCTGCTTTTTTAGCATCACGCTTTTTCTTTTGAGCGGCGTAGGTAAACTTACGCTTTTTATCGTAGTCAATATACCCTTTTTTCTCACGTAAACTCTTTTTCACAGGACGTTTTTGACGTGGTTGTTTGTCCGTTAGCTCAAATCCTTCATAAATTTCTCGTTTAACATTCATGCGTAAATCTTTCTCTATTTGAGAAAATCGGTTGTAGTCTCGAATGGTGAGAAGTGAAAGCACCATCCCTTTGTGATTGGCACGACCTGTTCGTCCTACTCGGTGGGTGTAGTCATCTGTCTTTTCAGGAATATCAAAATTGATAACAAAAGGAAGCTCTTGAATGTCAACCCCACGTGCAGCAATGTCTGTCGCCACCAAAACCTCTGTTTTCTCAGCTTTAAGAAGACTCAATGCCTTAGCACGTTCGCCACGTGTTCTGTCACCATGAATAATGGCTGTTTTTATTTTGGCATTTTTCAACGCTTCAAAGAGTTTGTTTGCTGACTCTTTAGTATTGGTAAAAACAATCACCTGTTTCATTTGGAAATCTCTAACCAACTTTACCACCAACTCCTCTTTTCTTTTTTTATCTACTTTGTAAGATTTATGGCTAATGGCATTGACTAGGTCTCGACGATTACTCACCTCTACAATGGCTGGTTCACGCAAAAACTCTTTGGCGAGACGTTTAATGTTTTGAGAGATGGTCGCTGAACACATAATAATTTGTCGTGGCTTACCACAAGCGTTTAAAATGGCTTTAATCTCATTGACAAAGCCCAACTCTAACATGGTGTCAGCTTCATCAAGTACAATGGTATTGACATTTTCAAGATTTACTTTTTTATCGTTAATAAAGTCTTGAAGTCGCCCAGGGGTAGCTACCACCACATCTGCTCCCTTTTTCAAACGCTCTATCTGAATGCTTTTGGGTGTTCCCCCTTGCACTTTAGCGACACGAATGTCCAGATGTTTACCATACTCCATAAAGGTTTTAGTCACTTGGTCACAAAGCTCAATGGTCGGCACAATCACCAAGCCACGCACCACTTTGTTCTCATTTTTAACAACTTTTTGCAACTTATTTAAAATCGGTAAAACATACGCCACTGTTTTTCCTGTACCAGACTTAGACGCAGCAATAATGTCTAGCCCTCGCATACCTAAAGGAATTACTTTGTTTTGAATTGCAGTAGCATTTTCAAATTGAATGGTTTTAATGATGTCGGGGTGTAAGTTGAATTTTTGAAATGCTTTGATGGGAGTGCCTTTAGTCGAAATAGTTACAATTGTAATATGGTGTATTATATCACATATCATCTACTTTCTCAACTAAAGCAAACCTCATCAATAAATTATCTAAGTTTCTCTATCTTACAACCTATCTCTTCACACTCTCTTACTCTATCTTCTAAAAAATGCAATCTACTTCTTGTTTCACTTACAGCACAAGCAATATTGACAGAATTAGTTTCAGGGTAAGCACATGTATGGTCTCTACTTACTACCCATTCACTCTCGCTTTTATTTAAAACTTTTTTCCCTTTTTGAGAGAGCTTAGCTTTTAAACTTTTAAAAACTTTATTTAGTTTTGCATCAAGTGAGTAATATATCTTTTGAGCAACATAAATAGAGTCAAAAGTTTTATCATACGCATCTCTAGCCATTGATGATTGTGCCATCGCAACTAAAACAGTTATTGCTAATATCGTTTTTTTCATAAAAATCCTTTTTTAATGGTTAAAGAATATTGTATAGTAATATCACTAAAAAACAATATAAGTTTTGTAGTAAAATAAAACCAATAAATACGAGGATATTCAAATGACAACACAACGAATAGAGTTAGACATTAGCAGTGATGTTTTTTTGGAGAATTTGCCTAAAAGTCTTGTTCGTATCTCTCATAAAACAAGCAATATAAAACTAAAAGAGTCGCAATTAGATAGATTTCATACTTTAATTAATAACTCAAACAATAAAACAAAATTAACTATGAATATAGCAACAGATACAAGTGAAGCTTAAAAAGATATTTTTATAATCTTTTGCTATAATCTAACATATAACATAAAGGAGTTCTAACTATGCAAATAGCTCTAAATATTAATATCCAAGACCAAAAAATAGCTAATTTTATTCAGAACAAAAGCCTTGATGAGATAAAAACTCTTTTTTTAAACTTCTTAACAAAAGAGGTCAATACCCTCCCTCAGAAGCCCAAACATAAATGGGCTGAATTTGGCAATAAAATGAATGGGCTTATCAGTGAAGAGACAGCCGATGAACTCTTAGCTAGTAGTAAAGAATTTCGTCAAGATTTCTCTTTTAGAGATGTCAATAGTATTCAATAGATGTCACAATATATTTTAGATACAAATATCGTTTCAAATCTTCAAGTAGATAGTGAAAATGGTTCAAAAATCCTAGAAAAACTAAAAAGTTTAAATGCAGAAGATGAAGTTTCAGTATCTATCATTGTCCTTTATGAATTGGTCTATGGACTTAATAATATCAATGACACAATGCAACAAAAAGCTGTAAAAGAGGGAATTGAATTTATCAAAGAGTATCTTTCCATTATTCCTTTAGATATGAAAGAGGTTGAAATATTTGCTTCACTAAAAACAAAATATAAACAATCAACAGGTATCAATAAAAATGCTATTAAACGACACAATTTAGACCTTTTAATCGCTTCAACCGCTATTGCATTAGATGCCATTATTGTTAGTAATGATATGATTTTTCAGAAATTAAGTGAAATTGAGCCAATGTTAAAATATGAAAATTGGTTGGGGTAGTTTTCTTGTTATTGTTTTTTTGGTAGGTGTCACCAAACTAGAGTTTGGTAACATGAGAAGTTAATTAAATCTTAAATATTCTAGCCTCCATACTTTATCTTCCATATCATAAATTATTTCTCCCATAAAAAACGTTTTAACCATTCCACCAAAGCTATTTTGAGATTCAACAAAAGCTCCTAACCTATGTTCACAATTTTCACTTTTAGGATTCCAAGAACTTGGTTTATCATCAAAAATAGCGGTAGATGGAGCTTTTAATCTATCTTTTACATGTTTTTTTAATTCATTATATGCAATCCCTCTATCATGACAAATTTCTTCAGGACTTTTAGTTTTATCCTCTCCACAACCTATAAATAAAAACATTGATACCAATAATATTTCCTTAATTCTCATAAAATCCCTTTTAAACTGAAGTTACCACTCAATATATTCACTATAGGGAATGGTTAAAATATTCTATCTACTCTAAACTTAAAACAAAATTTCACTATATGGAAAATTGTTTGAATTATTTAGAGTTTACAGATGAAGAGGTTAAAAAGTTTCATCGTATTATTAGTGACAATATCAAGAAAATTAGAAAAGAGAAAAATATAACTCAACTTGATTTGGCACTAACCATTGGTCATAAATCCATGAGTACAATCGGTAAAATTGAAGCTGGATTAGAAGACAAACACTATAATGTTGAACAACTCTATAAAATTTCTAAAGCTTTAAATATGGATATTTGTGAGTTCTTTAAAGAAGTTCTTTAAGCCTTTCGGCGAAACTCTTCTCTATACCAATTTACATTAACGGTGGATAAAATCCACCCTACGTACCTCGAACCTCATCAAAGGTATAATCTTTTAATAGTTTCCCCTCTCTAAAAACAACTTCCAAAAGGTTTTTCCTCTCTCCCAACTCCTCCACTCTAAGTGTCTGAAAATCTTTAGTTAGAGCTAGTCTTCCTCGTTTAGACCTCTTCCTCACATCACTTACAGGGTCTTTGTAAACGTCTCTCCAAACTCCATCAACACAAATGGCAGAGGCTTTCATGGCAAATCTGAAGTCGTCTCTTCCTACGGCTTGTAGGAGTCCTCCACCCATTCCAAAGGCGATGTTATCAGCAGAGAAACCCTCTTGTTTTAACGCTTCTAATATCTCTTTTATGGCTTTTTTATCTACCCCGTCGCCTTGGATAATGCGTACACAATCGTGTAAAACAATGTAGCCTTTAGCGTTCTTGTAGCCTCCAAAGGCTTTATAAACTCTTCTCATTACCTCTAGCACCATCGCTTTT
>JALSHP010000066.1 GCA_026982175.1 Campylobacteraceae bacterium | reverse complement strand
ATAGATAAAGGGTGTAGGGCTATTTTTAGGATTGTCTCCTTGAAAACTTAAACCCAACGCCTTGAACCGTTTAATCAATCAAAATCACTTTTTTTCAAAAATAAAAAGATGTTCATGCATGATAAGTAAAAAATTATAATCTTTAGATTTATTAACCCAAAATCCTGTTGCTTTACAATTATGTTGCTGTTTAATGATGTCCTCTTTTAATTCAAACCCAACATCTAAAAACTTCTGCATTACTTTAAATGCCATAGGTTGATACATCTTATTTCTACGTGTATCGCCAATGAGAATAGCACAATACTTATTTGGCTTCAACACCCTATAAAACTCTTTCGCCACCTTTTCCATTTCATCACAAAATTCATCTATATCATGTATATTTGACAAGTCAGCATCTATTTTTTTATCTGAATATTTAATTATATCAGCATAGGGAGGATGATTAAGCACAAAATCTATAGACTCATCTTTAAGCATTGGTAATTTACGAGAATCATTGAGTTCGAGTTTTATTGTGGGATTATATTCAGTTTCAAAATCTAATGCATCTTGTGTTATGCTTATCGCATCAGGATTTACATCAAGAGCTAATAAATTTCTATTAAGTAATTTACACTCTATGGCAGTCGTGCCTCCACCTATCATCGGGTCGAGTACATAATCATTCTCTTGTGAGTACCGTATAAGTAAGTTTCTTACTACTTCAGGTGCCCAATTCCCCCTGTATTTACTTTTATGCGTAGCCCAATTGCCACGCCGTCTAAAGCTCCAAACCGTAGTACACTCTTGTTCAAACTCTTTTGGTTCCAATAATTTTACTTTACGCATAACAATTCCTTGATAAATATGAGTAAAGTATAGCGATCTTTTTTTAGAAGAGTTCTAAATCTTTCAAATTGACATATTTTTTAACTTTTTTTACGACAATCCCTGCACCAACTTTGGTTCCTCATGCTATCTGCATTCATATTTCTAAAACCAAATTTATCATCAAGTTCCTGATAAGTAGCAGCCACTTTACCACATTGTGGACATTTATGAGGTAATGTTATTTTTCCAGTTGCCATTTTACTGCCCCTTTATAATTTAAATACTTTTTTAATTATACTTTCAAAATATTCTTTCTTAAGCATATAAAAATTAACTATATATTTAATTGACTTAAAACCTTTTATAAGTTGATTTTTATCTATATTCCCCCAGCACCCTACACCATCAGTTAAGTAAATGAACTCTATATTGTTCTGTTTTAATTCATATTGTCTATTTGCATATGAGTCTATAATCTCTTCAGGTTTTGAACCACTAGCAAAATAAAAGTTTGCTTCAATATTTATAACTTTTTCATTTTTTATTAAAATAAAATCTGCTTTTCTGTTTGCAATATTATCATCAATATTAATTTTATATTCTGATTGTAAATATTTAAATTGCTTCTGAATCAACAATTCAATGCCATATTTCTGACATATTTTCCTAATTATAGGTTCAGAAGCAAGTTCAAATGCTTTTCCCCCTCTATTTTTTCTTCCATGAGAATCTAACCCAACTAAAACTCCTGTCACATAATCCAATACATTTTTTTCTAATAAATTTTGGAATAAGTTTTTTAAACCAATTCTTTTAAAAAAATCATAATATTTATCTATAAAAGCAGAAGATAGTTCACAAGGAATAATAAAGTCATATACTAACGCATCCTTATCTAAATCAACATCCTCTAAAATATTCAAAATTGTTTTTTCCTTCCAAATATCTTCACGTTCTTTTCGTGCTAGAGAAAATAATAAAGGAAAAGTTTTAATGACTGTCGGCAATTTTTTAAGCAAAAGAGTAAACTTTTCTTTAAAAAGGTCATTATCATCAATACCTATTAAAACATTTAGGGCATTCAATTCTATATCAAATTCTTCATAAGCTTCA
Source organism: Campylobacteraceae bacterium (assembly GCA_026982175.1). Taxonomy (GTDB): domain Bacteria; phylum Campylobacterota; class Campylobacteria; order Campylobacterales; family Sulfurovaceae; genus UBA1140. The sequence goes on along the minus strand of JALSHP010000066.1, from coordinate 2,914 downwards.
GCATTCCTCCAATCTACATAAAAATTGAATCCTCTATTTGTCGAGACTAAATTTTCAGTAAAAATAATTTTCTTTTCCTCAATTGACAATAAGTCATAATCGTTTTTCATATTTTCATTCCTTATTAAAACTTCACTAATCTTCCCACGCCCACTACTCTTACTATTAATAAACCTATTGGCTTGTATCTGTTGAATATCAAAGTTTTTATACAATTTATTAATAAATGGTGTATCTGAATTACTATGCACTACATAAGACCCCTTCTTATCTAACACACGAAACACTTCAAACAACTCTTCTTGTTCTTTATCTAAAAACTCAAATTCACTATAAGATGTAAAACTAGCCGTGGGCGTAAGTGGATAGTATGGAGGGTCAAAATAGACCAAGTCCCCCTTAGATGCATACTGGAGAACATCTTTATAACTTGCATTTAAAATAGTAGCATTTTGTAAAGCTTCACTTGCACTATAAATGGCTTTTTCATCTGCAATATTTGGATTTTTATAGCTACCCATAGGTACATTATTTTGATTACTTTTATTGACCCTATATAGCCCATTAAAACAAGTCTTATTTAAGTAAATAAATCTACTAGCACGAGTAACCTCATCTAAATCTAAAAAATTCTCTTCTCTATCCCAAGCACGTACTTCATAATAGTACTCTTTGGAATGTTTTTCTTTAAATTCATACAATTTATCTATAAGTTCACTAGGATTATCACGTACCACTTCATAGGTATTAATAAGCTCTGAGTTAATGTCAAAAAGATAGATATTTTTATTATCCAACTTACCTTGTGCATAAAGTTCAAAAAACAAAGCTCCACCACCAACAAAGGGTTCAAAATAGTTATTAAATTGTTTTGGAAGTAGTGGGGCAACTTGAGAGAGCAAACCACGCTTACCACCTACCCACTTAATAAAAGGCTGTGCTTTATTTAAATCAATATTTTTGATTTTTTTAGTCATACACTCCCCTTATTTTTCAATAGTTCCATATTTTACCCTAATAAAAGTTAGAGCTACTTTCAGCTTTGTCTCCCTAAAAACTTAAACCCAACGCCTCGAACCGTTTGAATGAGATGAGAAGCATCTCCCAATTTTTTACGCAAATTTTTAATATGTGCATCGACCAAATTACTACTCTTTAGATTGTTAAAATCTTGACTAATATGGTCGTTAAGCTGATAGCGTGTCAATATAACATTTTGATTCAGTAAAAAAAGCTCTAAAAGTTCAAACTCTTTTTTGGTAAGTTTTAACGGCTCATTATTTAGTAGCACTTCATGGCTTGTCAAATCTACTTTTAGCCCCTCTATCTCCATGCTTGCTTTTTTGTAAGTTCCCTCACGCCGAAGTAAAGCACGAACCCTTGCCAAAAGCTCAATGTTTGAAAAAGGTTTAGAGAGATAATCATCTGCTCCTGCATCAAGGGCTTCTACTTTATCTGCCACTTCTGATTTTGAAGAGAGTAACAGTACAGAAGTCGTATAGTATGATTGTCTCATTTTTGCCAAAAACTCCACCCCAGAACCGTCGGGAAGCATCCAATCTAAAATGATTAAATCATACTCCAACGCATCCAACGCCTCTTCTGCTTTGGCTAAATTCTCCACACTAAAAGTGTGAAAACCATCTTCTCTTAAAAGCTTCTCTAATCCAAATAAAATCTCTTGGTTATCATCTATAATCAATATTTTCATAATACACTATCCCTCTCTATTCATTCTAAAATAGATTTTACAATAGTTTTATGAGTTTTTTATGAAGCCGATGAGCTACTTCTATTACGGCTTCGACTCCTATTACGTGAATTGGACGATTTCTTTTCATTAGAACCTCGTGAGTTAGCATTACGTGAACCACTATTCCCCCGCGATTGTCCACCACCACGTCGTCCTCTTCCTCCACCTTGATTAATGGGTTCAGCTACAATACTTGGGTCAACTTCAAAGCCAAGCACTACCTCTTTTGGAATTTTTTGAGCAATGAGACGCTCAATCCCTCTCAAATAGTCATTTTCATCCACACAGACCAAAGAGAGTGCCACACCCTCACGCCCTGCTCTACCTGTTCGCCCTATTCTGTGAACATAATCTTCTGGCACATTAGGAAGCTCAAAGTTCACCACATGAGGCAACATATCAATGTCAATCCCACGTGCAGCAATGTCGGTTGCTACTAACACACGTATGCGACCCTCTTTAAATCCTGCCAAGGCTTTGGTTCTAGCCCCTTGGCTTTTGTTTCCATGAATGGCAGCAGAATGAATTCCATGCTGTTCAAGATGTTCACAAAGTTTGTTTGCTCCATGTTTGGTTCGCGTAAAGACCAAAACTTGTTTCCATTGCCCCTCACTAATGAGTTTCACCAACAAATCTTTTTTCTTCTTTTTGTCCACAGGGTGAACCAACTGTGCAATACGGTCAGCCGTTTTGTTTTGTGCTGCCACTTCTACCAAGCTTGGATTGGTTTGAAAGCCAGAAGCCAAAGTTTTAATCTCTTTTGAGAATGTCGCCGAAAACAGCAAAGTTTGTCTATTTTTAGGAATAAGTTTAACAACTTTTTTCATGTCATGAATGAACCCCATGTCCAACATTCGATCTGCTTCATCTAACACCAAGACTTCTACTTTAGAAAGGTCAACATGTCTTTGAGAAGCCAAATCAAGTAAACGCCCAGGGGTCGCTACCAAAATCTCAACACCTTGTTTTAGTGTCGTAATCTGTCGGTTAATATTCACCCCACCAAACACAACCGTGGCTTTGTAAGGTAAATACTTTGCGTACAATTCAACATTTTCAAGTATTTGGGCTGCTAGTTCTCGTGTTGGGGTCAAGATTAACGCTCGTACATGACGCTTTGGCTTTCCTTTACTTGTTCCTGTCTCTTTATGACTTTGAACC
>JALSHP010000065.1 GCA_026982175.1 Campylobacteraceae bacterium | reverse complement strand
TATAAACGGAATAAGTAAAACAAGTTTTTCCATTGATAACCTCACTTTTTTGAAATTAAACAAAAGCTTTTTAAAGCATTTTGCAGGGTCTTATATGGGGTATCATAGCTTAAATTATAATTGGCTTTAAAGGGATAGATGCGTTAATATTTATTTAATGAGTAGGTGAGCTAAAATGAAACATGATTTTAAAAGCTTGAATCTTGGGCTTCAAACTGTTTTTAAATAAAAAGTATTCAATAAAAACAGAGGCTTAACTTTTATTATAAGTTAAGCTTACGCATGAAATTTTCAGCAATTTCAGCACTTTTATCTTTGAGGTAGCTTCCCGCTGTCTCATCGAAACGTTCATCAACTGTCTCATGAAAGAGTTTTAGCCAGTTAGAAAATGCTTCACGGCTAATACCCTGCATCTCTAGGTGAGGTTTGAGAGGATTTCCCTCATACTCATCAAATCCTAAAGCGACAAACTTCCAAAACTCGGTTAAGAGTTTAAGATGCTCTTTCCATAATGGACTCTCAATGTTGTCTCCAAGTTTGGCAATGAAAAAGGGAGCGACCAGTTCATCTTTTAAGATTTTGGGGTAAAAAGCATGAACCAACTCTTGAATGTTCTCTTGATGAATGCTACTATAAAGGGGTTTATCGGTCATCCGATAAGCCTTTATAGATGGCATCATAGTGGGCTGCGAGTTCAGTTGTAAATACAGCTGCTGAAATTACATCACAGTTAAAGAGGTTGGAGTAACATTCAGGCTCTTCAAAAAGTTCTTCCCCTGGCTCAATAATTTTAGTTGCTTCCACTAAGCCTTGGTTGTTTTTTGAAGCATAGTTAAGTGCTTCTAAAAAGACTTCAATTTTTTTACCTTCAAATTGATCTTCTAGCATCTCTTTTATCTCTGCATCATTTTTATAGTCATGTAAAAGTTGTTTCACTTGATCCGCTGAGATGTATGCTCCAGCTGAAAATTGACCATCAATTTTTGAGCTTACTTGAAGTCCTTCGATATAATCTGCTTCAATAACCTCTTCCCATGGGGTAATGTAGGTTCTATTGAATTCTAAATTATGAATACTTGAGAGTGCCGCCCCACTAATGAAGTAGAATTTTTCAAAAAAGCCTTGTATCAAAGCAATAAAATAGCCATGCCATTTGTTAAAATGATCATAGTCGAGTTCTCGTGAACGCTCTACCATTGAGATATATTTCTCTTTATAATACGTTTCTAACTCTTCTAAGTCGTTATGTTTGAGTTGCTCTTTGGGAATTCTTACTTTTAAATTATCTGCTGCACAAATATCTTCAAAGACATCAAAGTACCATTCTCTCATCTGTTCGGGCGTTATTGGGTGATAACTTACGGTTACGCTCATGTTATTCCTTTTTCTTTTTTATTTTTATTTTATTTGTCAAAACCTAGCATCATACCAAAGAGTTTGTCTTCGGTTAATCCCATTTTTGCAGAGGTCATTAAGTTGTTCTCTTTGTAGTACTTAAGTAACTCATCAGCATCTTGTCCACTCATCATTGCTTGGTAGTAGAGGGCGGCTTGAATCTCTTGCTCATCTACTTCAATTCCCTCTTTTTTTGCTAAGGCATCCACAATGAGGGCTGCTTTAATGGCATCTCTTGCTTCAGGGGCTACGGCTTCACGCAGTTTATGAAACATATTTTTGTCTTTTTTGTACTGCTCATGCTCTTCACGTGTCATGGTCTGTGCTTTTTCATTGACTTTGGCATCAATCTCTTGCTCAACAATATTGATAGGTAGCGTAAAGTCAAATTTTGTCAATAAGCCTTTAATGATTTTGGGTTTTAACTCATTTTGGTAAAGTTCAGAGAGGGCTTGAGAGCTAATTTGGTTCGCAAGTTTTTCTCTTAGTGTATCAAGTGTGGCTGTTTTATCATTGAGGATTTGTTGTCCAAAGGCATCATCTGGTTCGACATATTGTTGCTCTTGAATCTCATGAAGTTTTACTTTGAAACTCGCTTCTTTCCCTGCTAAGTCAGCCGAGGAGTAGTCCTCTGGAAACATTACTTTAATGGTTTTCTCTTCGCCATACTCCATGCCAACAATCTGCTCTTCAAAACCAGGAATAAAGGAGTTAGAACCAACGCGTAAGTTGAACTTTTCAGCTTTACCTCCTTCAAAGGCAACATCATTAATAAATCCTTCAAAATCAATCAGTGCCATGTCGCCATTTTCTACTGCTTTAGGTGTCTCAATGGGGCTATAAGGAGATTGTTGAGTTGCCAACTCTCTTAGCTTTGCTTCTACTGCTTCTTTGGGTGCAATAGGGCGTTCAAACTTGGGAATAATATCACTGTAGTCAATATCTGTATTAATCTGAGGTGCCGTAGAGATTTGAATTTCAAGATAAATTCCATCATCTCGGTTTTCATATTTTCTAAAACCAGGTTGCCCTAAAATATCATCAATAGGAATTCCTGCTTCTTCAAGTCCTTTTTCAATAAAGGTTTGTAAAATCTGCCCTTCAGCATCTTTTTGAAAATTATCAGGAGCCATCCCTTTAAGAACATCATCCACCATGTTCTCTTCTTCAGGGCTAGTCTCGCCTTTCATCTCTTTGGCAAACTCCTCCTTGGTCTCCTCTTCACGTTGTTTCGCTTCTGCTTTTAGCTTTTCAACATTGGCTTGGATGAGGCTATTTTTAACCTCTCCAGAGAGAACAATATTAATGTCATCTACTTTTTCTACGGTAATCTTCACGGCAATCCTTTATTATCTAACGATAGCATCTTTTAATACGCGATTTTAGCAAAAAAATAATTTATGTGGCTGATAGTTAGTAAATGAGGCTGTTTTATTCTTTTTTATGAGTAGATGTGTTGCGAAAAATCAGAAACCTAAGTTCGAAGGATGGAATTTTAATTTCCATACCTTCTTTTTTTAACTGCTTCGCCTAATTGATAGACAGCCATGCCATAAAAGGTGCTGTGATTATAGGTTGTAATGACTCTAAAATTATGGGTTCCAAGCCAAAGTTCATCGTAACTATATTTAGGAAGTTTTATGAGTGAGACGGGACCTCTATATCGTAACTTAGTTCGAGGTGTGATTTTATATTTTTTTCTTAATTTATATTGAGAATATTTTGTTTTATAGCCTGTTTTGAGTCGTCTAAAACGGTTACCTTTATATTTAGCACGAACGGCAACTTGCGAGATGTTTCTGTTCCAACCATTTCTTGCAAAATAATTCGCTACTGAACCAATGGCATCTTCGGCATTCCATAGGTCGGTAACCCCATCATCATTAAAATCAACTGCAAAATCTAAGTAAGATGAAGCAATAAATTGCCCATAGCCCATAGCCCCTGCATTTGAGCCCATGAGTGTAGCGGCATCTAAATGTGAATCACGGGTCATAATGAGAAATTTTTCTAACTGTCCTGTGTAAAAATCTTCTCTTCTATCTCCTGTCATTCCTTTGGTTGTGAGTACATCAATGACTCTTTTTTTACCAAAATTCACCCCATACGCTGTCTCAATACCGATGATACCAACAATGTATTGAGGCAAAACACCATAAGTCGCATAGGCACGATTAAGTGCCTGTTCATGCTCTTGCCAAAAGGCGATACCACGGTTAATGTTTCGCTCATAAACAAACATATCTCTGTATCTATCCCATTTACCTTTTGGTTTAATCGTTACAGTACAGTTCTCACTGCTATCTGAAGTGCTAACACATGGCATCTCTTCATAGTTCGTATTTTTCGCTTCTGAAAATAGTTTGTAGAGATATTCGTATGAGAAGCCATGTTCATTGTGCATTCTATCAATAAAATAGGTAAGTTTTTGATTACCTAAAAAGTCACCTGTGAGTTCTTGATAGCTTTGCGTTGGAACAACACTATTTTCTAAACCACTATCTACAATAGTTTGTCTATTTGTAGTTGTTGTAGCAGTTGTAATGTCTGTAATGTTGATTGAACTCTCTTCTCGTGGATGAGCAGCACTAATATGTGTAATATTATGTTCTGTTGTTGCATTTTTATCTTCATCTTTGTGGGGACTCTTGATGCTACAAGCTGTTAATAGCAGGGAAAAGAGCAGTATGGCTAATAAATTGATTTTCATTTTAATATAAAATCCTATGTTTTTTAGGGGTATTATAATGGGTATTTATAAAATGGCTATGAATTTTGATATAATTCGCATTAGATTTAAACGTGGAGCAGAGACAATGAGTTACAACCCAAGTGAAATAGAAAGCAAATGGCAAACAAAATGGAGCGAAGAAGAAGCATTTGAGCCAAAAGATGACAAAAGTTTAGAGAAGAAATACATTTTAAGTATGTTTCCTTTTCCAAGTGGACGACTGCACATGGGTCATGTACGAAACTACTCCATTGGCGATGCGATGGCACGGTATTATCGTAAACAAGACTACAATGTACTTCACCCAATTGGCTGGGACGCATTTGGTATGCCTGCTGAAAATGCAGCCATTAAGCACGGACGACACCCTAAAGAGTGGACCTATGCGAACATTGATTATATGCGTAAAGAGTTAGCGACTTTGGGACTCTCTTTCTCTGAAACACGTGAATTTGCTACCTGTGATGAACTCTATACTAAGTGGGAACAAGAGTTTATTATTAAGATGTTTGAGGAGAAGTTACTCTATCGTGAATCAACCACGGTAAATTGGTGTGAAGATTGTCACACCGTTTTAGCCAATGAACAGGTAGAAGAGGGCTGTTGTTGGCGTTGTGACAATGAAGTGGAACTCAAAGAGATGCCAGGGTATTATCTTGACATTAGAAAATATGCGGATGAACTACTTGAAGATTTAAAACTTCTTGAGGGAAAATGGTCGCCACA
>JALSHP010000064.1 GCA_026982175.1 Campylobacteraceae bacterium | reverse complement strand
GCTTCAGAATAATTTAAATAGTTCTCTTCAATTTTATTTCTAAAAATAGCAATACGAGGTAAGGGAAGGGTTTTTAAGCCCTCCACTAGCAAAATATCAAAATGCTTAAACATTCTAATAATCTCATTTAGCTCTTTGGTGCGTTGAGAAAAATAGGTCGTTCGCGTAGGGGAACAAACCACTACTTCAGCCCCTGTTTGGGAGAATCTATGGCTATCTTTCCCCTCTTTATCAAAATTTGCTTTGTCACTTGGGTCATGTTTGATAATGGCAACTTCTCGTTGTGTTATTAAAGCTTTTGAAATTTTTTCAACTAAGGTAGTTTTCCCTGAACCTGAGGGTCCTGTAAAAGCAACAGCAAAACGTTTCATGATACTCCTAAATAGATAATGTAAATTATACATTAAAGTTTATAGTAAATATGTTAAAATGGATTAAATTTAAAAGGCAAGAATTTATGTATAAAAATATTTTATTTTTAACCACAGCACTATTAGTAATTGGGTGTACTCCTAAACAAGAGGGGTGTAATGTTCGTGATAAATCTGATTTTGAACAACTTTTTACCAGAGATGAAATTTATCATAACTCATTGGTCAATACTCAAAAAGCACAACTCATGGCATCTTTTGAGACAAAGGCACTTTTAACGGCGACCTATCTTAACCCCGTTTTTGAGAAACGAAAATGTAAAAAGCGTTTTAAAAATGAGATGTCAGATGCCGAATATTTTTTTGTGGGAGTCTATATTACCAATAGTGAGAAGCATGAGTTTAACAAAAAGGGTTACGCTTTGACCTTAGATGGTCTGCCACCCATTGAGGTTAAGGAGTTAGACAAAGATGACCCATTACGCTATGAGATGCCTATGGTCGATAACTGGAGTCACTACTACAAAGTAAAGTTTAAAAAGACAATGAAAAATGAGTTTACCCTTATTTTCGAAAACGATCGCTTTGGGCGGGATGTTTTACACTATTCAAAAGGTGAGAAAGCCTTGTTTTTGTCCCTAAAAGATTAAGATAGACAACATAGTTAGCAAGAACTTTTTTACCATACTCTCGTGTTTCAGGGTAGTCAATAAGCTCCATGCTTAAAAAAGGTTCATATTTTCCCTCTTTAAAGAGGTGCGAACTTTTAAGGGTTCGTTTGGTAAAACCAATGCCACCATTGTAAGCGTAGGCAATGAGTAGGGGGTTATAGAGCCATTTGTTTAAGTAGTCTAAATGTTGGTTGGCATAGTTAATGGCCACATAGGGATTAAACATCTCATTTAAATCTATGGTCTGTTTTCGCTCTTTGGCTAAGTGTTTGATGAGAAAAGGCATAATTTGCATCATCCCTAAAGCATAAGCAGGAGAGACAGAAGCAGGAATTAAACGGCTCTCTTGTCGAGCAATGGCGTAAAGTAGGGCAATGCGTTCTTTTTTGAAGCCCCACATCGCCAAAGGGTAGGGCATGGCATAGTAGGGAACTTTATACTTGCTCTCTTTCTCTTTAATATGGCTATAGATACCTAAGGTTTCAGAACTATTAAATTTTTGGGCGAGTTGTTTTAGGTCAGTTTTTGTATCTTTTATTTTTAATTTTAACTTTTCCCAATCAATGGGATTGGTCATATCAAAACCTTCAATCTCTTTAAAAGGGGCATCAGGTACTTGAACTTTTGGGTATGGCTTTTTTAGAATATCTCTTGCACTTAGGGTATAGATATTAATATCATGGCTTTCTAAGAGTTGATTGAGGTATTTTTTCTCTTTGCTAATGAGATAGAACCAAAAGTCTATTTGGTCAAATTTACTTTGATAGAGAGCTTTTAAACGGGCAAGTTTTAAAAAGTTTTTGGCAATTTCTATTTCATTAAACTCTAAGGCATTAATGGCGAGAAGAAAGTTTGATTGGAAGTTTAATTTGTTCTCTTGACTCTTAAATATTAATGATTGTTTAGTTTTTTGTAGGGCATGAGTGGTGACAATTTTAGCAATGGATTGGTCACATTTTTTCTCTTGAAGCAGTTGTTTTAACTGCTGCTGTGAAAAAGCTTTGTTAAAATGTTTTTTACGATATTTTGAACCAACACGATTAAAGATATAGCATTGTGTAGAGGGCTTTTGTTGAGAAAGTTCTTTAAAGGGATTATCAGAAGCCATTACTTCTAGGGTGTTAGAGTATTTACCTTGACGTTTAATCTTTTTGTGTAGCTTCTTAAGTTTTTTAAGAGATTTTTTAGCCGCAGTAGCAGGATAAATAATGTAGTTTTTTGGGTCTCTTTTCGTTGCGTTTTTTTTAGTAGTCTGTGGAAGATAGCCAACTTTTTTACGAATCGCTTTTTTAAGTTTATGCGATTTTCTTTTTGTCCATTTATAGGCTTTAATTGCTTCTTTTTTAGAAGTTTTTTTTTCTAAGATAAAACGCCATGTGTAGTAGTCTTTAGCATAAGAGCTTGGCATGGATTCTATCTCTTCATAAGAGTAGGAAGAGGTGGCATTTGCTATTGAGCATAAAATAAAGATAAAAACAATAGCAAAACGCAAATTTATACTCCTAGAAGTAGCGTGTCAATAAATTGTAGTCCTAAAATAATGACAAGTGGAGAAAGGTCAATGCCTGAAAAGACCACAAAGGGCATTTTTTGACGCACAAAGCTAAAAACAGGTTGGGTGAGACGGTTTAAGACTTCAACAATAGGGTTTCTAGGGTCAACTTGAACAAGTGATAAAACAGAGGCGATGATGACCACCCAGATGTAGATGTTGATGAGTGAGTGAATCAGTTGAATAATTGCAAAAAGTAAAGTTTCCATTATGAGGCGACCTCCAAGATATAAGATTTAATGAATGGATAAAGTTCACTTAACTCAACGTGCTCTTCGTTATTGGTTAAGAGTTGGTTTAGTGCAGGTAGAAGTGTATCATCTTCTAGTTTACTTTGAGCCATAAGATGGGCTTTAAATGGCTCAAAAGTTTCAAAATAGGGAGCTTGAAAGATAATTTCTGATAATTGCTTCATCTCTTTTCCCCATTTTCCAGAAAAATCTTTAGGGTTAAAGATAGGAAGAATGTTAGCTTCTAAGTCTTTAATGCTAAAGCACTCTTTTGTTAAATAGAATTTTGCCAATTGACCTATGTCGGCATCGGCAAAACCAAAGAGAGTGGAGAGTTGTTTGTCCTCCATTAGCTTGAGGTGTTCACGGTTAATGTTACGTAATTTATCTAGCTCAAAAGTAGGGGATGATGTTGGAATATCATCTAAAGATAAGAACTCAATGGCATAGGGTAGAGTGAATATCTCTTGAGGTGTTTGGGGATTGGTTAAAAGAAGTAAATAATTTAAGATAGCATCAGGAATAAACCCCTCTTCAAAGAGCGATAGAAGTGATGGGACATTGGAAATAGAAGGAATTGCAATAACGTCTATGCTATTCTCATAAGCTAAAAGCTTTTGTATCTGTAATTGTTTTGGATAATCTGTGAGATATTGCTCTTCTTTAATAATCATGGTAATGCCTGACATCATATCATCGGTAGCAGAGGCAAAAGCATACGAGGGTTTCCCCTCTTCTTGCATAATAACGACAGAGGAGTCTTCTGTAAGACGAATGAGAAATTTTTCTTTTGCACTTTTGAGTGCCTCATGCTCTTTAGAAGAGAATTCTTTACAGTTATTATTACAAGAGCTATCTATTAAACATTTACACACAAAAGCTTTCTCTTCTTTGAGAAGACGTAAAGCTAAGGTTTGGTAGAGGTTAAGGTGTTCACTCTGATGAAAAACAGAATGATGTTTAAGGGCAAACTTTTCTAAAATCTGCATGATTTCACTATCTTTACCCTCAATATTTTTTTCACTCTCTAAATCATCAATGCGTACTACAAAAGGCTTAGCTTTTTGTTGAGATACAACATAGTTTAAAATAGCAATACGTAAGCTATTAATAGTCATATCAGCTGTTGGGGCAATGGTAAATTGAACCATCTTCTCTCCTCATTTTTATTGTTGCTATTATAGGCACTTTTTCTTGAAGTAACTATAAAAAATATTTGAGAAATAGGAGATATTTTTTAACTAAAAAAAATATTAATAAACTAATATATTTATAAAATATTATTATTAACATAAAATGTTATTTTTTTATTTATATTTTTAAAAATAAAAGTGTTTGGGAGTTTTAATAAGGCTTAATTAATAAAATGAGGAATATACTTATATTAATCTTAAGAAAGAATGGTACATTTAAAAATTATGTCAAAAGAAAATATTGATAATAGAATTAAAAAATATAAACATATAACTACCATAAACCCTTATATAGAAAGTTTTTATGAATATAGAAGTAACAAGTTAAAAAAATCAAAAAAACTTACTTATAATGATAAGAGTTATACGATTTCCTATGTGAGTAATAAAGATTTAATTATTGCATCGCTTGATGTGGGTTATGCTTTATCTGAAGATGAGTTAGAGGGGTATTTTTTTGATAAGGCTTATGAAGAGTTAGGATTAGATGAAGAGAAAGAGTATCTGATTGATTATCAGAAACAAAATGATGATAAAGAGTCATTTGTCTATAATCTATTTATCTCTGAATCAGAAAAAATAGAAAATACTTTCTCTAAGGTTTTAGCTGAAACGAAATATATTGATTTACTTATTCCTGCACCACTTTTATTTAAAACACTCTATAAAAATGAAGTGCTTGAGAATCAAGATGCTCACTGTTATATCTACTTTACAATGAAAGATGCTTTTGTTGCTATTTATAAAGATGGAAATTTTATCTATTCTAAATCTTTAGAGTACTCTTTGGAACAGATTTATGAAAAATATTGTGCTTTAATTGGTGAACGTGTTGAC
>JALSHP010000063.1 GCA_026982175.1 Campylobacteraceae bacterium | reverse complement strand
AATAAACCCACACTTCTTCTCAATGGCACGGTTAATAGAACGTACAATCTTCTCACCCTCAACCGAACCTAAACTTCCTCCCATAAAAGAGAAGTCAAAAATAACCAATTCAGTCTCAACACCATTGATGGTACAAGAACCTGAAATAACCGAAGAGGTTTTACCTGTTTTAGCTTTTGCTTCATCTAAACGTTTTTTATAAGACTTTTTATCAGTAAACTTTAACGGGTCAACTGGTGCTAATGAAGCATCAAATTCAATAAATGACCCCTCATCACAAAGAAAATTTTGACGTTTTTGGGCATCTATTCTAAAATGATGATTACATTTAGGACAGACCGAACATTTGGCATCTATCTCTTTGTAGTACATAAGTGCTAGACATTTAGGACACTTTATCCAGTTACTCTGTTCATCTTTTGTCTCACTACTGCTCATCATGTTAGAAAAAATATTAGCAAAATTCATATTAGCTCATCTCCGATAACTTTAATTGGGAGTATAATACCATAAAATAAAGCAAGTTAAAAGTTCTTAATGACGATTTAATTGTTTCTCAATTTCATTCGCAATAAAATGAGCATGTTTCAAAAAGAAAAAGTGGTCACCCTCTAAAGGATAGAATTGTGAATTGCCAATAAGTCCTGCTATCTTTTCTCCTGTATAAAGAGGGGTTGCGGTGTCATCAATCCCCCAAAAACACAGCGCCTTACTTTGAGATTTCTGAAATTCTGATTCAAAGTTTTCATCGACCACATTTTTAAAGGTCTCATACATCTCATGTGACATCCCTTGGGCATCAGGTGCAACAAAAAGCTCTCGTATGCGTTTAAAGCCTAAAGGTTTTAAGAGTTTAAAAGTAGCAATTTTCACTTTAACCGACCAAGGTTTTTCTGTAACAACCCCTGCTGAAGAGAGCAGTACCAAATGTTCTGTATTAAGAAGTGTGGCAACTTTACCTCCAAAAGAGTGTCCCATCGCGACTAGGGGTGATACGTTTAAATTCTCTAAAAAAAGTAATACTATTTTGCCATAATCTTTAGTGGTTAATATTGTCTCATTGTTACTTGCCCCAAATCCTGGCATGTCCAAGTAAATATGTTTATAGTGCTTTAACTCTTTAGTAAAAGCCTGTTTCATAATCTCTTTGTTTGAACCCCAACCATGAAGCACCAAAATTGATTTTTCTTGACTTGGATTAACTAGTTCATAACTCAATTTAAATATTTTATCTTTATAAATAACTTCTTTTACTGCCATCTATCTATTTCTCTCTTTATTTTAAATTTTTAGCACAAACATAAGCAGATGAAAATGCCCATTGAAAGTTGTATCCACCAAGCTCTCCTGTCACATCCAAAACCTCTCCTAAAAAATAGAGCTTATCAACGCGTTTACTCATCATAGAAGAGGCATCTATCTCCTCTAGCATCACTCCCCCTTTGGTCACTTCTGCTTTGGAGTAGCCAAATGTTCCAGCAGGAGCAAATGCATAGTGATGTAAACCCTCCAACTTCTCCCACGCTTCACTGCTTAATTTGCTACACGCTTTATCCTCAACACCAACTACTTCTAAAAATGTTTTCGCCACCCTCGATGGTAAGCCTAAAAGACGTGAAACATTTTTGTTGGAACTTTTCAGGGACATTAAATTAATATGGGGCATAAAATCAATTTCAATCTTCCCTTTTTCCCAATAGAGTGAGGCATCTAAAACAGCAGGTCCAGAGATGCCCTTGTGTGCAAAGAGTAGAGAACCTTTTATCTCTTTTTTACCTACTGTTATCTTTACCTCTGTGGCAATCCCACTTAATGATTTAAAGAAAAACTGTTCAGGTTGCACCGTAAAACCCACCAACCCTGCACAAAGCGTAGCCACTTCATGACCAAAATCTTTGGCAATATCATAACCAATACCTGTTGCTCCTAACTTAGGAAATGAAAGCCCCCCAGTTGCGACCACAACGCTTTTGGCTTTAAGCGTTCCTCTATCTGTTACAACTTCAAAGCCATCTTCAAGCTTTTTTATTTTCTCAATGGTGGTATTTAACTGAATACGTTTAGAATTTATCTCATGACTAAAAACATCCACTATCTCTTTGGCAGATTTTTCACAAAAATATTGATGATTTTTACGGATAGTAGGCTTTAATCCACGTTCATTCAACCAAGCCAAAAGTGCGTGTTGATCAAATCGTTTAAGTACATTACGCACAAAGCGTTGTTCACCTAAAAAGTTTTTTGGCTTCACCTTGCCATTGGTAATGTTACATCGTCCCCCACCAGAGACCAAAATCTTTGAGCCTATCTTAGCGTTGTTATCAACAATTAAAAAGTCTCTATTTTGAAGCAAAGCTCCTAGCATAAGCCCTGAAGCCCCTGCTCCTAAAATTACTATCTCTACTTCTTTTTTCATGTAAAATTATAACATATTAAGCACAACAACTGCCCTGCTCTTTTAAGAAGTACGGCTTTAACAAATACCAAAGTACAAATCCCCAAAGAATAATAGTAGAGAGAATGGCAAAAACACCTGCATGTTCACCCATCTGAACTAAACTTTTAGGGTCAATGTTGATACTACTAAAAAGATAGTCAAGCCCTAACCCAAAAAGAATACTCCCCACAACAATCGACCCCAAATAGATATAGAGTGAGCGTGTTCCTAACATCTTTTTAACCACCCCCATCGTGACCGTATTTGTCGCGGGTCCTGCTGAAAGAAAAACAAAGGCTGCCCCTGCTGAAACCCCTGAAAGCATAAGCCCTGCTGCAATGGGCAAAGAGGCTGTGGCACAAACATACATGGGAACAGCGATAACAATAACAATAAGATAAGAGAGCCAAGCATAGTCCACTAAAATTTCACTCAAATTATCAGGTATTGCCACGGTAATCAATGCACCAATCAACAGACCCCAAAAGAGAGGCTTTGCAATATCGGCTAAGAGTGTTCCAAAGGCGTAGTTAAAAACACGCATAAAAAAAGGCTCTTTTTTAGCCGTCTCTGTGCCACAACAGCTGGTTTCACTAGAACAACAAGAAGTTGCTCTCTCTTGATTTGGAGTACTTGAAAAAGTTGTTGAAAATTTTGTGCTTGAACTTTGGGCAGAGAGAGAAGTTTCCCCTACAGACTCTTTGTCAAAGATATTGGTTAAAACTCCTGCTACCATGGCGATTATCATGGAGGTTATGGCTCGATAAATTGTAAATATCCACCCAAACATACCATAGGTTGCCATGATAGAGTCCACCCCCGTAATGGGTGTAGAGATAAGAAATGAAAGTGTTGCCCCTTTAGAAGCCCCCGACTTTTTGATGCTCGTTGCTAAAGGAATTACCCCACAAGAACAGACAGGCAAAGGAATACCAAAAATAGTCGATTTAATCACCGACCAAATATTCTCTTTACCTAAATGTTTGGTGACTAAACTCTCTGGTACTAACTCATGCATCACACCTGCAAAAACAAGACCAAAAAGAATGTAGATAGCCATCTCATTACTTAGATCAATAAGGGCTACAAAATAGTTATTGATAAACTCCATAAAGTTTTCCTTTGTAGAAAAAATTGTACTATGGTTATACAAGAAGTCCACTTTATGAAACTTGAAAATTATGCACGTCGTCCCGTATAGCTATAAAGTAAGGCTTTTTTTAGACGCTTAAAAACCGTCCACATTCCTCGTTTTTCAATGGCAAAACAACCATGACTTCGTCCACCACCTTTTACATATTTAGCAGGGTGAACAATAATATCTCGTCCTCCTTTTCGTGCAGGATAACCCACTTTTCGGTTACTCCACTGTAAGCCTTTCACACTCAAATAACGATAATGTTTCTTTTTTGTCTTTCCAACATGTGTCCCAACTTTAAAAAAACCATACGGGGTCATATGCGTACCCCGTTTATTACTCGAACGTTTTACTTTTCCACCAATTCTCCCCGAATATTTACCATGAGCTATCTTATGACGATATATCTTTCCATTGTATAAGTTAATAATATAAAGCCGTCTATGCTTTGCTGTCTTAGTATAGTCGGCAATTGCCAAGTAGTTTTTAGAAAGCTTTTTCTTGTATTGGTATTTTTTATAATACGCAAAAGCCTTTCGTAAAGCACGTTTATTTATATTGGATTTCTTTGAAACCTTTTTATAAATTTGGTTTAAATGCCAAATGGTGTGTCCTTTTGCTACAACAAACTGTGTACTGAACAGACTTAGCAATACTATGAGTAATAATTTTCGCAAATTTTCCCTTTTTTAAAAATTTCGGAATTGTAGTTATCTTTTGTTTAAATTATAATTAAATATCATAAGTCTTGGGCTATAACAGATTTTATGAAAAAGTTATTACTCAAGTAAATCCTATTAAAGAAAAAAAGGAGCATACTTTCATCTTAATATAATACTAGGACTAAAAAATATGCGTAAAACTAAAATTGTTATCACGGTAGGACCTGCTACTTCATCTTTAGAGATGATTAAAAAACTTATTTTAAAAGGGGTAAATGTCTTTCGCCTAAACTTTTCTCATGGTGACCATGAGACCCATGCCAAAAGCATTCAAAGCATTCGAGAAGCCTCTAAGCAACTAAATAAAGAGGTTGCTATTTTACAAGACATCTCTGGACCTAAGGTTCGTATTGGACATATTGAGGGCGTTCTTAAACTGCAAAAAGGAGACAAGCTTAAACTCACTAAAAAAGAGAGTAACAAGCCCTATGAGTTACCTCTGTCTTATACTACTATTATCGACATGGTCAATATTGGGGAAGAGGTATTTTTTGCTGATGGAACACTCCAAACAAAAGTCATTGGAAAAGAAAATAATTTTTTAGAACTTCAACTACTCAACG
>JALSHP010000062.1 GCA_026982175.1 Campylobacteraceae bacterium | reverse complement strand
ATTATCCGTATCCCTCTTTATAGGACTTGTATGATAAACTTTAATCTCATCTCCATCTAATAGACCATCTCCATCGCTATCACGGTTTGTAACATTCGTATCATAACGATTAATTTCATCACCATCGAGTAAGCCATCACCATCAGTATCATTACTGTCTGGATTGGTTCCATAAACTTTAATCTCATCTCCATCTAATAGACCATCTCCATCGCTATCACGGTTTGTAACATTTGTATCATAACGCTTAATCTCCTCACCATCTAACAATCCATCACCATCAGTATCATTACTATCAGGATTGGTTCCATAACGATGTTCCTCTTCAAAATCTGTTATGCCATCTCCATCACTATCACGCTCTCTATCTATAGTATCATTAACTTCCATTACTCCTAATACACTGGTATTTCGTTCTTCTATCTTCGTATCTCCTGCTCGATTTGAGTTACAAGCACTTAAGAAGAAGCTTACGATTAAAAACAACATTATCTTCAGTAGCGTAAACATTTAAATTCCTCCTTTAGGATATGAAAGTTCCGCCTCAATACGCCGATTCCTTGCTCGTCCTTCTTCTGTTGTATTAGAAGCGATGGGCATACTTTCACCTCTTCCCATGGCTTCAATTCTAGCTAGACTTACACCTTGTGTCACCAACGCTTTCATAATCGCGTTTGCTCTTTGTTGAGACAATAATAGGTTATGTCTAGCTGTTCCTCTATTATCCGTATAACCAAAGATTTTCACCCTACTTCCTCTATTTTTCAAAAGAAATTGTGCAAACTGTTCAACACGATAATAACTCGCAGGTTCAATCTCAGCAGAGTTGGTAGAAAAATTGACTTTGAGTCGTGTTTTAATAGGACAGCCATATCTATCAACTGTAAAATTACAAGGAGTAGCAGGACACTGGTCTAAACTATCAGAAACCCCATCTCTATCAAAATCAGGTTGTGCTATTTTTATAGAACATTCATTATTACTATTTTCAATTACCATCACTCTAGGTGGTGGGGTTCTACGAGGAGGAATCGCTACTCTTGGAATGATTGGTAAAATAGGCTGAGGCACTGGTATCGGTCTTACAGGTTGAATAATACGTTTAGGAGAAGGACGTTTACCAAATAAGCTACGCAATGGCATACGCATACCTACCGTTAACATCACTTCATTTCCTTCATTCGTTCCACCGACTACTTTAAGTATTTTTCCCTCAAAATTAACTTTTAAATCTCTAGTAACATCCAAAATTACTCCCACCCCACCTTGCACAAAAGGGTGACTTTCAAAAACATTTTTAGTCGATCCTACTACATACTCATACCCCAAACCTGCTAAAGCATAGGGAGTAATATAAGTACGGTTTTCATATTCATAAAGACCATTAGCTGAAAATTTCCATAATCCATCCGCCTTATCTTTTGTTACATTCACATATTCTAAATCTAAACGAGGTGCTACAATATATTTATTGTTTTGATAAACCAATCCAAAAGATGGATTTTCAAATTTATTACCATCCTCATTACGGGTGGAGTCTAATCCTACATTAAAACCAACTTCACTCTCTATATTACTTGCATTTAATGTTACCAATACAAATAATAAATATCCAACTATTTTTTTGAACATCTTAAATCCTTCAGAAATAGCCAATTCTAGCATTAAATGTGAAAAAATCATATACTTTTATCTACTTAATTTAAAAATTAATAATTAAATTATATAATTAAAACATATAAAAGTATGAACAGCTCTTTATTTGTTCTAGCATATTTATTCTCATGATTTTTTACATCACATTTTAAACTGTTATTCACTTTTCAAGTCACCTTTTGCTACCATGTCACCATGAATAAACTTCAAACACTACAACACTACTTTGGACATGATAGTTTTCGAGAACAACAAGAAGAGGTCATTGATGCCATCTTAAATCAGCAAGATTTACTCATGATTCTGCCCACAGGTGGAGGAAAATCTCTTTGTTATCAACTCCCCTCACTCCTTATGTCTGGTGTCACCGTGGTTATCTCCCCACTTCTTGCCCTCATGTATGACCAAGTAGTCGCCCTTAAAAGTAACGGTATCAGTGCAGCGATGCTAAGCTCCATGCAGACCATAGAAGAGTCAAAAACAATAGAAGCTCAACTTAGAGCCAATCAAATAAAACTCCTCTACGTCGCCCCTGAACGCCTAATGAATGACTATTTTCTAACCTTTTTACTCGACTTAAACATCAACTTCTTTGTGGTTGATGAAGCCCACTGTGTGAGTGAATGGGGTCATGAATTTCGTGAACACTACCGAATGCTCTCACAACTTAAAATCTCATTTCCAAGTACCACCATTGCTGCTTTTACGGCAACAGCTACAGCTACGGTACGAGAAGATATTTTAAACAACCTAAATCTACAAAACCCCAAAGTAGTGACAGGCTCTCTCTTTAGAGAAAATCTAACCATAACAGCTCAACACCGACAAAGTGATGGACGAAAACAACTACTCAACTTTTTAAATGAACACCCAAATGAAGCAGGGATTGTCTATGCCTTTTCAAGAAAACAAACCGAAACCACCGCACACTATTTACAAAAGCAAGGCTTTAAAGCAGCTGCTTACCATGCAGGTCTGCCAACCGACGTTAAAAATAAAATTTTTAAAGAGTTTGTAGCTGATGAAATAAATATCGTTGTCGCCACCATTGCATTTGGTATGGGGATTGACAAATCTAACATTCGTTTTGTGGCACACATGAACCTCCCTAAAACCTTAGAGAACTTCTACCAAGAGATAGGACGAGCAGGACGTGATGGGCTTGAAGCCAAAACCTTACTGCTCTTTTCTACGGCTGACATTTTGCAACAGAAATCTTTCATCGAAGATTTACCCGACTCTCCCTATAAAGAGAATGCCTTTGAGAAGATTAATACCATTTCTCGTTTTGCCAACTCTGAATCCTGTCGCCATCAACAGATTGCCACCTATTTTCATGATAACATCAAAGCGTGTAATGACAAATGTGACAACTGTATTAACCCTGAACAAAATAAACTTGACATCACAACTGATGCACAAAAACTCCTTTCAGCCATTTATAGAACAGGTCAATCTTTTGGAATGCAATATGTGATTGATGTTCTACGTGGAAGTAAGGAACAACGTATACTAAGCAATGCCCATGACCAACTCTCTGTTTATGGCATTGGTGAAGAGTATTCTAAAGCTCAATGGTTAAGTATTGCTGATAAGCTTTTAGAGCTAGGAGCCGTAGGAATTGGGGAGTATAAAGTATACCATTTAACCAACAGAGGGAAAGAGATACTTAAAGGGCAAGAAGAAGTAAGCATTAGGGCTTCACGTTTGATTGTGAGTAAAGCTAAAAAGAAAAAAGTAGACTATTTTGATGACTATGAAGTCGAAACATTTGACAGGTTTAGAGCCTTACGTAAAGAGATTGCAACCAATAACAAAGTCCCTCCCTATGTTGTCTTTTCTGACAAAACCCTTAAAGAGCTTTCTAATGTTATGCCAAGCAATAAAAGTGAGATGCTAGAAGTACATGGTATTGGAGCAGTTAAGTTTGAACGTTATGGTCATGCTTTTTTAGAGCTCATCAAGGAAATTGAAAATGCATAGCCTCTCTATTTGGTGCATTAAAATGACACCCTACGATGTTATGCTTCAACACGGTAGGGTGTCAATTTATTGCACCATTATCTCAAAGAATAATAATGCATAAACTCTGTGGCATAGATGAAGCAGGACGAGGACCTCTCGCAGGAGATTTGGTTATGGCAGGGGTTATTTTAAAAAATAAAATAGCAGGACTGATGGATTCAAAAAAACTTACAGAAAAAAAGCGTGAACTTCTCTATCCTAAAATTATTAAAAATTCACACTATCACATTGTCTCTTTCTCTGCTAAACAGATAGATGAGAAAGGGTTAAGTAATTGTTTAGCCCAAGGGCTAGAAGAGATTATGCAAAACTTAGAAGCCAAAGTTTATCTCTTTGATGGAAATCAAACCTTTGGCGTTTTAGGCATCTCAACCATGGTCAAAGCCGACACCAAAGTAGCCGAAGTTTCAGCTGCAAGTATCTTGGCTAAAGTAAGCCACGATAGAGCAATTATTGAAGCTTCTAAAAGTTATCCCCTGTATGGCTTTGAAAAGCATAAGGGGTATGGGACAAAAGCCCATATTGAAGCCATTAAAGAACATGGCTACTGCAATTTACATCGTCGTTCATTTAAAGTTAAAGCACTTAGTTAAATTTTCTTCTTGCAATAAAGAGTGTTAACATAAACATTACTATCAACCCAATTGGTGTGACTGATGGAACACTTGTCTCATAAGCTTTACAAGTACAATTATCTCCTGCTCCATTAGGATGAATTACAGGAATTGTTACTGTAGCAGGTGTAGTATCAATTCGGTTATTTGCATCAATGGCTGAATAGCTAAATGTCGCATCCCCTACAAAGTTGTCCGTAGGGTCAAATCTTAAACCATTAGCTTCTTCTCTTGTTAAGATTTGTCCAACTGTTACAGCGGTTACGCCATCTGCCATATAAAGTACCCCTTGCTCTGCTGTTGGTAATGTTGCTATTCTAAATCGTTCAACCTTTTCCCCTGCACAATTTAAACCCTCTAAATTCACAATATCTACAGCCGCAAGGTTATGTGCTATATTCCTAGCATTTTTTACATCATTAGTTGTTGGGTCTTCACTACAAACTCCTCCTGCTCCTGCCACAATCGGAAGTGTCACGGTAGCAGGTGTTTCATCTTCTCTATCATTTCTATCTATTGCAGCATAAGTAAATGTTGCCTCTCCTACAAAACCATCGGCGGGATCAAATCTTA
>JALSHP010000061.1 GCA_026982175.1 Campylobacteraceae bacterium | reverse complement strand
ATTCCCCCATAAGCAGCCACAATTGCCATAATATGGGTTACAAAAAGTAGGCCAATTGAACGCATAATGTTACCTACTATCGCCAAGGTTATAACTGCCCAAAGCAGTAAAAAAGTAATAATGAGTTTTTTAATGTTCCCATCTTCTCGAAACATCACATAACTTAAACCTGCCACAATTAGTGGGGCTAAAACAAATAAAAACTTCATCTACTGCTCCTAAAGTTAAATTTTATCGACCACGTCAATGCCTAAAATCTCCAAACCTTTTTTAATGACATTGCCCGTTAAAGTTGCCAGTTGCAGACGGCTCATCTTGGTCGCTTCATCAACATCATCTCTTAATATTGGGTTTAACTCATAAAACTTCATAAACACCGTGACCAAATCATAAAGATAAGAAGTAATGGTATGAGGTGTTGCCTCTTTAGCTGATTTGCTTAAGGTGTCTTCAAATTTTAAAAGCATTAAAGCTAAACGGTGTTCTATGGCATCGCCCACAATAATCTCACCAGAAACCTCTGCATTATGTTTACGTAAAATAGACTGAATACGTGCATAAGCATACTGCATATAAAGCGAGGTATTTCCCTCAAAACTTATCATCTTCTCTAGGTTAAAAATGTAGTTTGATTCACGGCTAATGCTTAAATCTGCATACTTAACTGCCCCAATACCTATGGATTTTGCCAATGCGTCTAAGGCTTCATCTGAATGAGCTTCTCGCTCTTTAATGGTCTCTTTAGCACGAACCACAGCTTCGTTAAGTAAATCTACAAGCTTAACGGTTCCCCCATCACGTGTTTTAAAAGGTTTTCCCCCTTTGTCCATCATTGTTCCAAAACCAATGTGTTCTAAGGCTACTTCTTCTTTGACCATTCCTGCTTGTTTTGCAATGGTAAAAACCTGTTTGAAGTGTTGGGCTTGACGGGCATCAACCACATAACAGATACGGTCAGCCTTTAGCTCTTTGTCTCTAAAGTTTAAGGCTGCTAAATCTGTAGTGGCATACAAAAAACCACCATCGCTTTTTTGGACAATAATAGGTGTTTCATCATCACCTAAAAAGACACACTCAGCACCATTGGAATTAGTAGAGATGCCTTTTTCTTTAAGCGTTTCAATCACTTGTGGGAGTTGGTCATTGTAAAAACTCTCGGCTCTTACATCTTCTTTTTTAAGATTGACATTGAGCTGTTCATAAACCTCTTCACAATGCCCTAATGAAGCGTCAATAAAGCTTTGCCAAAGTTTTAAACAGTGTGCATCACCACTTTGGATTTTGACCACATAGTCACGTGCTTTGTTGGCAAACTCTTCAGACTCATCAAAACGTACTTTAGCATTTTTGTAAAAGACTTCCAAATCTTTAAGCTCTTGGGTATTTCCATCTGTTCCGAGTTCCTCTAAATGGGCAATGAGCATTCCAAACTGTGTACCCCAATCCCCAATGTGATTTTGACGAATGACCTCATCGCCTAAAAACTCCAAAAGCGTAGCTAAGGTATCTCCAATGATAGAGGAGCGTAAATGCCCAACGTGCATCTGTTTTGCCATATTTGGACCTGAATAATCCACTACTACTCTTTGAGGCTTCTCTACTTTGCCTACCCCTACTCTACTATCTTCCAAAATGGCTGTTGTCTGTGTAGCCAACCAATTATCATTGAGCCAAATATTAATAAAGCCTGGTCCTGCTACTTCAACTTTGGCTACCATGCCTGTAATGTCAATATGCTCGACAACATTCATAGCAATTTGTCTTGGGTTTTGTTTGAGTATTTTTGCCAACTTCATAACCCCATTGTATTGGTAGTCACCAAATTCAGGTTTTGTGGCATCGGAGATGACGATTTCATCGGCGTTAATATTGGCAGTTGTTAATGCAGTTTCTATAATTTTGCTAAGTTCTGATTTGATTTTCATTTTTATTCCGTAGGTTTATGTAGCGTTGTATTATAAATATAATATTCCAAAGAGAAACTTTTTTGAATAACACATCCATTCACGCTAGTGAACGCACAGCGTCTGTGTTGTTTAAAAAAGTTTCTCTTTGGAGTGTCTAAAAAATAAGGTGCAATAAATTGACACCCTACTGTTCAATATTAAGCTTTTTCACTAAGCTTTTTTGGCTTCTGTTACTGTCTCTTTAACATCTGAAGTAGCTGTTTTAACTTCTTCTTTGATCTCTTTTACAGCCTCTTTTGACTCAACTACTGCTTCATCATCTTTTACTGCTGATTTAAAATCTTTGATACCTTTACCAAGCCCTTTGGCTAACTCTGGTATTTTTTTACCTCCAAAAAGAAGTATTACTACTCCAACAATAACGGCTAATTCAATTCCACCTGGCATATTGTAAATCCTTTTACATCATATTTATTTACAAGATTATACTCAAATTTAACTAATTATCCCAAATTTTAATGAATTTTTCTAATGCTTCACCGTTTTGTTTCAATCTAGCAGCATTGGCAATGGTGGTAAACTCTTTAGATGCCTTAGAAATTTCATCATTAATAATGACAAAATCAAACTCACCAAGAGCTTTAATCTCTTCTTTGGCGTTTGCCACACGACGCTCAATAATAGAAGTATCATCTGTGGCTCTAGCATAAAGACGTTTTTCAAGTTCTTTTAATGTAGGGGGAGTAATAAACGCAGAAGTAACAAAGTCACCCATTTTGGCACGAACCAAACGATGTCCTTGAATATCAATGTCAAAAATAACTAACTTACCTTGTTCTAAGGCTTCATTTACAGGTTTTAAAGAAGTGCCATAGTAATTCCCATGCACCGTAGCATACTCTAAAAAGTCACCTGCTTTGATGCCCTCTTCAAAAGCTTCATGGCTTACAAAGTAGTAATCAACCCCATCTTTTTCACCCTCTCTTGACTTTCGTGTCGTCGTAGAGATAGAAAAATAATACTCTCCAATGGCATCACTTGCATGATTAATGATGGTACTTTTCCCAGCCCCAGAGGGACCAGAGAGAACTAAGATAGCACCTTTCATTATTTTGATTTAGGAAATTTTATTTGAATATTAATTTTTGTACCAGCAAGAAGTTCTTTTAAACTCTCTACAGGCATAGAAGCTAAGCTGTCCATCAATACATTTGACCCACCATCAAATTCATCTTCATCCTCTATTTTTTTGGACTTCTCTTTTTTAACTTTTTCTGTTTCTGCTTTTTCTGTTTTAACTTTTTCTTTTTCTGCTTTTTCTTTACTCACTTCAAGCGTTGGAATGGCAGGCATAAGTTGGTCTAAAGTCATATCATCAGAAGCACCATCATCTTCTAAAATACCTTTAATATTTTCAATTTCTGATTTATCTAAAATTTTTGTCTCTGTTTCCACTGTTTTAGTTTCTAATGCTTTAATCTCTTCTTGCTTACTATCCACTTCAAGTACTGATTCACTATCCAATAGTGTCTCTTTTACATCACTATCTATCTCTAATAAATCATCATCTAAACTAATTTCATCTATTAAGTTTACTTTTGCTAAATCTGCTTTTTTATCTTCTGACTTTTTATCTTCTTTAAGACTATCATCGACATCAGATAAATCTAAATCAAAAAGGTCATCATCTAACTTTATCTCTTTGCTTATCTCTTTTGTATCGTTCTCTTTTCTATCTTTCTCTTTTTTATCATCTGCTAATAACTCATCTTCTAAATCAAACTCTATCTTTGGATCAGCATCAAAAAGATCATCATCTAGATTTAAATCTAAATCAACCTTTGATTTATTATCGAATAAGTCATCCTCTAAGCTTGTTTTACTCGCAGGAAATGCTTCTTCTAACTTATCATCAAAACTGATTTTATTGTCATCTAAAACATCTAAATCAAATAACTCTTCACTGTCTAGAGGATTTGCTTCTTCTACTGAACGAATAACGGCTGAAACTTCAGAAGGTAAAAAGGGTTTTAAAATCGAAATATCAAAATGCTCTCTCTCCTCTTTATCCTCTTCTGTATAGAAAAGTACCGATTTCTTACTCTTTATGTTTTCAGATATTACATCTTGAACATCTTTACTCCAAGCATCTGCATCTACAAATACAATATCATATTTATCAGCGTTAAGTTCAGTTACTTCTTGAATTTCATCTATCTCAACATCTTCTTTTCTTGCACTAAGTGCGGTTAATCGTGACACTACTGGATTATTGTTTATTAATAATATTTTCATTGTTGCTCCATAGTTCTAACTGGTTATTAAATTTTATGAACAATCTTAGTATAATTCCTGTAAAATTCAGTTTAATCACTTTTTATTATAAAAATTATCTTAATTTTATATATTAAATAAAATTCATATTAATAATTAATAACAACTAAACATATTTTTCTGTTTATATTTGCTATATCTTAATATTTCATATCTACACTTTTACTAAAAAAGGCTTACTCTGCTAGAACTACTCATTGAAACTATCTTTAACATCGGATACCTTGGCTTCTTTCTTTACATGATTTTAGTTGGCACATTTATTCCTTTGCCTACGCAACTCATCTTACTCCCTGCTGGATATCTCGTCTCACAAGGCGAACTCAATATGCCCATCATCATAGTAGTTACGGCACTAGGCACAAGCATAGGAGCAAGTATCAACTACTTTCTAGCCAAACAAATTTCTAAAAAGTTTATGAGCCAAGATAAAGTCGCCAAAGTTCAAAAGTTTTTTTCTAAATATGGAAAGCTCTCCGTTGCCCTGGCCCCTCTTACTTTTGGATTGGGTCAATACATCTCCATTCCTGCGGGTATGGCTAAAATGGATTTACGTTGGTTCTTACCTCTTATTTTTACTTCTAATGCTCTTTGGAACTTCGCAATGTTAATGTTAGGCTATTTATTTGGGTCCAAAGCAAACTCCATGGTAATATATGT
>JALSHP010000060.1 GCA_026982175.1 Campylobacteraceae bacterium | reverse complement strand
ACCCCTATACTAGCCCAAATAATATCTCTTTCTTTAAAAACTACTATCTTTCGACTATTATGTAAATTTTGTTTCAAATTATGCCATTGATTAAAATCTTTACTCATATGTATTCCTAAAATATTATTTATAAAAAGAGTTTAGCACTTTCAAGCTTATAAATTATAGTGAAGTATTAATATGGTTAAAAAAATAATACAAACTGCCTACACAGCAGTAAACGATATATCATAGTGAAGTGTAAATATTTTCTAAACTGCCTATTCAGCAGAACAATTTCTGTATTTTTAATCATATCTAATTCCACAATTAAAGTTCCTTATTAAACCTTAATCAACCCAAACTGGTCACTATACTCATACTCACACCCTTCATAGTAACCAAAACTCAACTCTCCATATTTGATAGAAACAGCTCTTTTGGATTTATCAAACTCTTCTACTAAAGCATTATAATCTCTATTCAACCATAAGCCCTCTTTCATTTCATCATCTAACTCAACTCTATCTATCTGTAATATCTCCTCTCTTTTTATAATATTATCATAGCCCTCTATCTCACAAAAAGAATATGCTTTATCATCTTCATCATAAACTAAAAAAACTTTTTGTGTTGGTTCACTCTCTCTAAAAGGGTGCAGGTATTGTGGATGTGCTGTTAAAAACCAATTTTCATCCAAATAGCCTTGCAGAGATGTTGCTCCTTTTTTATCGTAAGCAGTTAAAGCTTTTTGTGTCTGATAATGTTCCAAGTCACTCAATGAAGATTTATGCTTCAATTTTTTAGGCTTCATCACTCTAGCTGTTGCATCTAATCGTTCTTCAAGAGCTTTTACATCTACCAATTCTCGCATATCATGCGTATCGAGAACAGTTCCCTCTTCATAACCAGGATATTTAAAATACTCCTCTCCCTCTTCATCATTTGCTTTAAATGCTTTGTAGTTATACTGCATAAGAGCAACATTTGGTTCTTTTATCTCTCCAATCCTATGTCGCCTAACACGCCCTGCTAATTGAATAATCGAACGATATGAAGAGGGTTCTATCACAGCCCAATCAAAATCATGGTCACGCCCTACCTCCTCCACAGGTGTTGCCACAAGTACAAAAATCAACTCCTTAGTTTTGCATCTATCTAAATGAGACCGAATAACCCCATCTTCAAAAGCTTGTGCTTCTTCGCCCTCTTTCTCTTTTCGTTTTAACACACCCTCTAAATACTTCTCTTGGGCTTGTCGTAAAAGCAATACTTGATTTGAGTGATACGCCATCACTTTTAGCTCAACATCTTCATACGCTTCTTTGGCTAAAAATTTTGCCAATGCCACACAAGGTCTTATGTTTGCCATACGCACGACACCAAATGAGACAGAAATATCGGTTTTTTTATCTATAGTATGATGAAGTTTATGCTTTTGAAGAATGGCACTCTTGATTTTAGAAAAATAATATTCCTCTTTAGTCTCCTCTTCATCAAATTCACTCTCTTGCATCTCTTCTTGACAAGAAACTATCTCTACTTTTCGTTTCACAGGCTCTTGCTTCAAATTAGAAAGACGCTTTTTTACAAACTTTGTATGTGCTTCTCTATAGTTCTCTACTGCTTCCATACTCTTTGAGCTATGAATCAATGAAACTTCAGTTTTAAACTCATCAATCCATGCACAAACTATCTCATTTTTAGCCTCTCTTGTTTTGCAAAATAATTGCCACCCTTTTTTATAAGCGTTAAAATACCCTTCTGCCAAATCAGGTGGAATGGTCGCAGAAGAAATCATCACTTTTCGCCCCAACATTCCTGCTAAATGTACCAAACGACCAATAGCAATCAAGTCAGAACCTGTAAAATCATCTATCTCATCTATAACCAAATCTGAACTCATCAAACGTAAAGAGGGTAAAATATATTTCCCACCTCTTTTACTCTCTGTTGCACCCATCAAGTGGTCAATGGTACAGACCAACACAGGAGCATAAAGAAATGCTTTATCTTTGGGCTTTTTAAGAACCGTAGCCAAACCCTCTTCAGGAATAGTCGAATCAAAATCTATCCACTCATCAAGCAGTGATTCACTAGACTCTGAGCCATAATCTTCTACAGATTCAGACTCTTCATCTTTTGCTCTGTTATGAAGCTCTAAAACAGCTTTAGAGCCTATCAATACAGCCAACTCACTCTCATCTAATCCAATACGCTCTCTATATTCATCGCCTGTTTGTAAAGTAAGTGTTCTAAGCCCCAAAGCCAATACATAACGAAGCGTATCATCGTTTGAAACAGACTGCATTACTTTTGCATTGGCAAAGGTTTTACCACAACCTGTACTTGCCATATTGACAGCAAAAAAACCTTGTTTTTCATTGGTTTCCATAAAAGGTTTTAGTTTGATTACAGCTTTGTCTTGCCAAGTAAAAGCCTTTGGACTTCTCTTTTTTAGTACTCTATTCTCTTCAACCAAGGGTGGCTCTTTTTCAAAAGCAGGTAATAAATAAACTGTTTTTAAAGCACTCTTCATCACACCACATAAGTGTTCATCAAGTTTTTGTTTTAAGACTTTAGTTTTAGCATCAGTATTGGCAAAGAGTCCTGTTGTATCTTTCCATAAAACATCAGCATCCCTAGAAGAGTAATAGTGGTCGCCCAACATCAAAGCCAATCGTGCATGATGCAACACCACTCTATAGCTCCCATCGCTCATCGCTTCTTCTAGTAGATAGAGAGAACCAAGCAGACGATTTGACCATTTTTTAAGCTCTTTTTTCCATTTCACAGAGTTACTCAATAGCCCATAAGGAAACTCAAAGCACTGTTTTAAACGCTCTTGATACTCCTCTTCATCATATCTATTTTCATATCCCCAAGATTGAGTTATATACTCCAACGCATCATCAATGGAGTTGGCTTCTACACCATTCCACTCTCTTCTAAGCTCATCTTTTTTAGTTGAACTACTTGGTAAACGATGATGAGATACAATCAACCACATAATGAGTTTTGCAGAGTTTGGAAGATTTTTTAAAACATTTTTATCTACCACCTCCACACTCTTTTTCAAAAGCTCTTCATCTATCTCCCCATCAATCAAACGCTCAAGCCAAGTATCACTATTTTGAGTAATAAACGCATTGAGTAACATACAAGAAATCCACTCATGACGGATAGGGTCTCCTTTTTTTGTCGAAGATTTTAGTTTCTCTTGAAAAAGTTGGGTAGCTTTACCCCAATCATGAAGCAGAGCAGAAAGAGCAACCAAAGCTTTAATCAGTGGTAAATACCTCCAATCACTCTCTTTATAATTATCTAAAATTGTTTTTTGTGTTCTATGAACTGGCACAATCCCCTCCCCATTAAACCTATCTCTATTTCCTACTACCCACATAAGTTCCACTCTTCGACTACTACGAACCCAATGACAACTTACAGCCGTACTCTTTGAAGCTGTTTTTCTAAGTAACTTCTTAAGAGCCTTTAGCCCCTCCATTGTGATGATGGTCTGCCAAGTATTGTCGCCTATTCTATTGGCAAAAGAGTCTAATACTCTTCTTGTTTTTTTGAGGGCATTTTTTTCGCATTGAGAGATAAATGTGACTATCATAACACTATCTCATTTTTGTAAAACATCGAAGCCCTCTTTACTTCATCAAACATAAAATCCAAAGCTTTATGCTCTACAAACTTCTGTAACACTGCTCCCCTAAACTCCTGTTCACTCATCTCCTCTTTAACAGAGGTGAATGCCAAAGGTAAAACAATGGCATCTTTAACCAAATCTGCCACATCAAACACCAAAGCCCCACGTCTGGTCTTTCCATGCATTACAGCAAAACCATGAGAAATCCCAAGTGTCCAAAGGGTAGTAGCTCCCAAACCATAAGCTAAATAGTTTCCATGATTTAGAAAAACATTGGCTTCGTCTGCATTATTGTGGTCTCTCGTAAAACCTATTTGCCCTGTTTTAGTTGCTGCATATTTATAGAGTCTTTTTGTCATCTCTGCTTCAAGTTGCAGTAGTTTTCCTACATTATAAGCATTGGGTATCTCATCTTTTATCTTCTCAAATATGGGCGTTAAAATCTCATCATCTATAGCAAAGCCATGATTATGTAAATTTTTATCTTTTGCCCATACTTTTTCTATGAATGCCACACGTGAAAGTTGAAACCGTTTGGCTATTTCTAAACGTTTAGCCTTATCAAACCAAAAGCTCATCCAACCTTGAATGTACTCTGTGGGTCTATATTCACTTTGAGGCGTAAGCCACTCTACCTCTGCACCCATAAACAAAGGGGTAGCTCCTCCACCACAAAACCCAACCAACACCCCTGCACTTGCCAACATTCGCATGGCTGCTTGGGTAATAGATGTTCCTGTTCCAAGCAGTAAACAAGTAGTATTAGCTATGGGAATATTAAAATATTGGTACTCTTTTTTAGCTTCGGTCAAGTAAAGCACTCGACCATCTTTTTGCATTACACGACACTTTTCTAGGTAATAAATATTAGCTCTCTTAGAGTGAAGAATGGCTTTTAAATCGGTAAGTTGTTCCATGCTTTTTCCTTATAAAAGAAAAGTTTAGCACAAATTTTATACTTTTAGAAAAATTATTTTAAATTGTCATTTTTTCTAAAACCTCACCTCTCCTTCTTAATCACCATAAAATAAACCGCAGGAATCACAATCAACGTCAACACAGCCGAACTCACCACTCCCCCAATCATTGGAGCGGCGATACGTTGCATCACTTCGCTTCCTACACCATCTATGTACATGATGGGTAACAACCCACCTAAGATGGCAAAGACTGTCATGAGCTTTGGGCGTACTCTTAGGACTGCTCCCTCATAGATAGCATGGCGAATGTTGGCTTTGGTTTTTTGTGTCACTTTGCCCACTGCCTCTTCTAAGTAGATAATCATCACAATCGCTGTCTCGGTG
>JALSHP010000059.1 GCA_026982175.1 Campylobacteraceae bacterium | reverse complement strand
AGGATTCAATGAGCAAGGGATGTAACATCTCTATCTCTTCTTCTGTGAGCTTTTGGTTAAAGTCAATACGAAAATATTTGATCTTATTAAAGAGTTTATAGATGTCCATATTGACAATATGAAGCCTGGAGAGTTTACTAAGTAGATAACTAAGGTCAAGATTTCCTTTACGTAAAATCTCTATGGTTAAAAATTTATTATTGGAAAGGGTAAAATCATAATCATTTAAGATAGAGGCTTTGTGAACAATGTTGAGAATAGATTGGGGTTTGTTTCTTATGAAAAACATATCAGAACTAATTTTAAGGGTCTTTTTTTGTAAAGATTTTGGAAGCAGTTGAAAGGTGATGAGTTTTTGGAGTTGTTTCTCTTTTTTAATACGTTTAGAGGTCTCTTCTAGTAAACTTACAGAAGAGAGAGCAAGAGAGGCGTGTTCGTAAAGTGTATTAATAAGTCTAGCATTACAGTCATTGTAGATTTTTTTACCCACACCATTCATGTCTGCATAGGTTAAAATATACATATAGTCCAACTCTTTTTGACTTGGAAAATGGGCTAAAAATTTTAAAATAACCTGTTCGGAGTGTAAATCTTCACGTTGAGCCGTCACACTCATAAGGGTGTGGTATAAAATAAGATTTTTACCTGTTTTAATAAGTGCTTCAGAACAGTTTAGTCTATTGGCAAAGCCTTTAAATAGCACAGTACCTACTTCTGAATGGTCTTTTCGTCGACCTTTTCCTGCATCGTGAATTAAAACGACTGCTTTCATGAAGATTTTCTCTTTTAAGCTTAAGTTTTCATAGAGTTTTCTTATCTGTGGCTCTTTAATGTTCTCTAGTGCCTCAATACATTTAACCGTATGAATACCCACGGCATATTGATGATAGCCATCAAATTGGGGTAGGTGAATCACTTTTTTTAAATAGGGAATGGTATAGCCTAGAAGTTTTACATCAATAAGGGTTTTTAAGATAAGGTGACTTTGAGGTTGTTGTAAAATAGTATGAACAATAGTATAGAGATCCTCCTCTTCTTTTCCTTCTGTATAGCAACAAATTAATGCTTTCAAAAAGCTAGGGTGAACAGGAAACTGCTCTGCTTTGGCTTGGCTCATCTGTTCTAAAAGTTCATAAAAAGAGCTAGATAGTTTAGGGGTTAGCATCTTCTTCTTATTGTAATAGTGACTTAGTTCATCTATCCAAATAATGCTATAAAGTTTAATGGTTTTAAGACAAGAGATGACTTGACGTGAGAATTGAACATGCTTTTTAGCGGTGTTATAGCCTAAATAGTTAGCCACTTGGGGAATAAGTTCTAGTCGTAATTGGTCTTCTTTTTTACCACAAGCAAGATGAAGTGCAGAGCGAACTTTAAAAAGAAAGTAGAGAGCCTCTTTAAAGGCTTCATAATCCTTTTTTAAAATAACTTTTCCCTCTAAATCAGCAATGCTATTGATGTTATGTAAAATGTTACCAATCCAATAGACCAAGTTGGCACTTCTAAAGCCACCATCTCCCCCTTTTAGATTAGGTTCCATGGTCATGGGATATTTGTTATGTAAGCTCTCTAGCTCTTCTATTTTAGCTTTAATAAATGCTTTTTGATTATCTTGACGGATACGATGCAGTTCATTTTGTGTTTCACCCCAAAGTTGTTTAGAACCCTCAATAAAACGTGATTCAATCATGGAGGTTTTAATGGTAATGTCTGTTTTAGAGGCTTCAAAAAGCTCACCCACTTCATGGACACGGTGACCTAGTTTTAGCCCTGCATCCCACAAAATATAGAGAATTTTTTCTATCATCTCTTGGGTGTTGTAGCCAGGAACTTCTTTGTAGACAATCATAAGGTCAATATCAGAGTAAACACAAAGTTGTTCGCGTCCGTAAGAACCTAAAGCCAAAAGGGTAATGGGTAGGGTACTTTTCATGGGCATGTAAGTGCCAAACATGGAACGCATGGCAACCCTGTATGCCATTTGTAAAATGCCATCTATTTTTCGTGTATGTTTGAGTAGAAAATTTTTACCATTGTTTTGACTAAAGCTCTCTTCTAAGGTACCAAAATAGGTTTTAATCTCTTGTTTAAGCAGTTTAGAGACTTCAAAGTCAGAAGCATTGTCATGGAGTAGGGTTTCTACTTTTAATTTTAAATCTTTCATAAAGTTATCATAGCAATTTAATGTTAAGATTACACTATTAAATTATAAGAGATAAAAATGACACATAAACTATATTTAGAAAAAAATGAGACCTTAAAGAAATGGGCGTTTGCTTACTATGTTGAAGACAATCCCATAGCGACTGATGAAGAGTATGATAAGCTCTATCATGAAGTGTTAGATTATGAAACAGCCAATCCAAGAGAAGTGGCAGAAGATTCACCCACTAAACGTGTAGGAGGTGTGGTGCGTGATGAGTTTAATAAAGGTACACACATTAAACGTATGTGGAGCATGGAAGATGTTTTTCAGACAGCAGAAGTGAAAGAGTGGCTAGACAGAGTGGTTAAAAATGTGGGTGAAACCAAATACTTCTGTGAACCAAAGTTTGATGGGGCGAGTATGAACTTACTCTATGAAAATGGCGTTTTAATTCGTGCCATTACAAGGGGTGACGGGGTCATAGGCGAAGAGGTAACAGACAATGTGCGTACCATTCGTTCTGTGCCATTAAGCATCGACTACAAAGGTCAAATAGAGATTCGTGGGGAAGTGGTCATACGTAAAGATGATTTTGAAATCATTAACAAAGAACGTGAAAAAGAGGGTAAAAGTACCTTTGCCAATCCACGAAACGCAGCAGCAGGGAGTTTGCGTCAGTTGGACTCTAGCATTACAGCTAAACGCCGTTTGGTCTTTTACCCTTGGGGGCTTGGTCAAGAGAGTTTAGAGCAGAAAAACTTATCTGAAAAAATGGAATTTGTCTATGAGCAAGGCTTTTTAAAACCCCCTTACACCAAAGCATGTAATACAATAGAAGAGATTGAGGAGTTTTACCATTTTCTCATAGATAAACGCGATGAAATTCCGATGATGATGGACGGCATGGTGATTAAAGTAGATGAGGTTCTCAAACAAGAACAATTAGGCTACACGGTTAAAGTACCTAAATGGATGTGTGCCTATAAATTTCCTGCCTTAGAAAAAGTAACCAAAGTAAACAGCATTACCATTCAAGTAGGTAGAACAGGTGTTTTAACGCCTGTGGCAGAGGTTGAACCTGTCGATTTGGAAGGAGCAATGATCGCTAGAGCTACTTTACATAACTTTGATGAGATAGAGCGTAAAGGTCTAAAAATTGGCGATAGTGTCATTTTAATCCGTTCAGGCGATGTCATTCCTAAGATTACCAAAGTCTTAACCGATAGACGTGATGGAAGTGAAGTGGAGATTACACGACCCACAAAGTGTCCTACGTGTCAAAGTGAAGTGTTAGATGAGGGAACACTTATTAAGTGTCAAAATATGGATTGTCCAGACCGTGTGGTGAACTCCATTATTCATTTTGCTAAAAAAGGAAGCATGAACATAGATGGGCTTGGTTCACGCATTGTTGAGATGTTAGTGGAAGAGGAAAAGATTAAAGATATTTTAGGACTTTATGCTTTAACCTTTGAAGATATGGAGGGAATGGAGGGCTTTAAAGAGAAACGAATTAATAAGCTTTTAGATGCGATTAATGACTCCAAAGGAACAACTTTAGCCAAACTTCTTTCTGCTATGGGCATTGAACATATTGGGGCTGTGGCAGGGAAATCAATTGCATTAGAGTTTGGTTTGGGTGTGGTCGATGTTAATGAAGAGCAACTAGAAGCAATTGATGGCATTGGAAGTGAAATGGCGGCTTCATTGGTGGAGTTTATGCGAGTCAATAGAGAATTTGTGTTAAAACTTTTTGAGGTGATTGAACCAACAATCGAAGAGAAAGTAGAAGCCGTTGATAACCCATTTAAAGATAAAACAGTGGTACTCACAGGCACAATGTCTGTTGGGCGTGGGGTCATCAAAGAGATGTTAGAAAAGCTAGGTGCAAAAGTGAGTGGGTCGGTTTCTAAAAAGACAGATTTTTTAATTTATGGTGAGGAAGCAGGATCAAAATTGACTAAGGCTGAAAAGTTAGGGGTAGCTACTTTAACAGAAGAAGCGATGAGAGATATGATTTAGTGTAGGGGCGACCTCTGTGTCTGCCCTTTGTTGGGGTAGGAGAAAAAACTAAATCAATGAAAGAGAAATAAACTGTTTTCCACTTTCATTTGTGTCAAGAGAGGGTTTATACTTTCGTAAAAAGTCAGCTAAATCTTTGGCTGTTGTGTATCCCAGGTTCTGTGCTAGGTCTATGATTTTACGATTTTTATAGTTCATTGTTATCTTCCTTATTATCCATAGTTATTTTTCTTGACAAATTTTAATCTAAAATTGTGGATAAAAACTTAGTTTATAAGAAAAACGTATAATCTATTAAAAATTCTTTTTATTTTAAATATTAAATGTTTTTCTATAATTATTGCTAATGATTTTTTAATAGAAAGTAATTTTTATATATATTTTTATCTATATTTCTTTGATAACAATTTCGCTAAAATACGACTAATTATTTCCCAAAGGCAAAAGATTGGAATGTGAACATTTTGGAACCTGTGGTTCTTGTACTATTTATGAATTGAGTTATGAAGAAGAGTTAGTAGAAAAAAAAGAGCGTGTTTTGGGCTTACTCTCTCCTTTTAAAGTTGAAGCTTTAGAAGTTTTTTCAGCAACACCTACACACTACCGAGCAAGGTCAGAGTTTAAGATATGGCATGATGGGGATATTGCCAACTATGCAATGGGCAGACTAGACAAAAAAGGTGCTGTGAACATTATAGAATGTCCAAAAGTCATAGAACCTATAGCCAAAAGAATGAGACCATTATTAGATGCTATTAATGCTTCACAAAACGTTTTAAAAAAGCGTCTCTT
>JALSHP010000058.1 GCA_026982175.1 Campylobacteraceae bacterium | reverse complement strand
GAGACAAAAGATGAACAGAGTAACTGGATCAAGTGTCCTAAATGTCTAGCACTTATGTACTACAAAGAGATAGATGCCAAATGTTCGGTTTGTCCTAAATGTAATCATCACTTTAGAATAGATGCCCAAAAACGTCAAAATTTTCTTTGTGATGAGGGGTCATTTATTGAATTTGATGCTTCATTAGCACCAGTTGACCCGTTAAAGTTTACTGATAAAAAGTCTTATAAAAAACGTTTAGATGAAGCAAAAGCTAAAACAGGTAAAACCTCTTCGGTTATTTCAGGTTCTTGTACCATTAATGGTGTTGAGACTGAATTGGTTATTTTTGACTTCTCTTTTATGGGAGGAAGTTTAGGTTCGGTTGAGGGTGAGAAGATTGTACGTTCTATTAACCGTGCCATTGAGAAGAAGTGTGGGTTTATTATCATCTCTGCTTCAGGTGGAGCAAGAATGCAAGAGAGTACTTTTTCATTGCTTCAAATGTCAAAAACTTCAGCCGCATTAAATAAATTACATCTAAAAGGTTTACCGTTTATTTCACTCTTAACTGACCCTACCATGGGAGGGGTTTCTGCCTCTTTTGCCATGTTGGGTGACGTTATTATTGCTGAACCAGGTGCATTGATTGGATTTGCAGGACAACGGGTGATTAAACAGACGGTTGGTGTTGATTTACCAGAAGGTTTTCAACGTTCAGAGTTTTTACTTGAACATGGACTCATTGATATGATTGTCGATAGAAATGAGATGAAAGAGACCATCTCTGGTTTACTAAAACTTTTTTTAGAAGATAATCCTAAAGTAGGGTAGTCGGTGAAAATAAACATCTATATTGTAGATAAAAAATCAAAAGATAAACTCTATGCTCCTTTGATTGAACACTACATTAAAATAGCTAAACCCTTTGCAAAGGTGGAGGTTTTTGAAATTTATACCAAAGAGATTAATAAAGCACATGAAATTTCCACAGAAGCCTCACAAAAATCCTATACATTGGCATTTGAACCATATTTAAAAGGTGCGTACAATATTGCCTTAGATCCATTGGGTAAAGAGCTTAATAGTTTTGAATTTTCAAATTTACTTAAGGATAGAGGAGTGGTAAACTTCTTTATTGGCGGAGCTTATGGGCTTGAGAGAGCATTTTTAAAACAATCTGATAGTAGCCTCTCTTTGGGTAAAATTACGATGTCACATAAACTGGCAAAAATAGTACTGTTAGAACAGGTTTTTAGGGGATTGACCATTTTAAATAATCACCCTTATCATAAATAATGTAAATAATATTAGGAGCATATATGTTAAGCACAACAGAAATAGAATTTTTTAAAGACGAGCTTGAAAAAAGAAAAATACAATTAGAAGAAAATTTATCCGTCACCTCTGATGAGATGAGTTCCATGCGTAACAATGAACTTAAAGATGAAGGTGACCATGCTGCTATGTCACTAGAGAATGCGGTAGATAATGCAATTTCAAAACAACAGTCTATGGAATTAGCAGAAATTGAAGAGGCTTTAGGTAGAATTAAAGACAAGAGTTACGGTACATGTGAGATGTGTGCTTCAGAAATCAACATAGAGCGTCTTAAAGTGAAAATTTTTGCACGATACTGTATTACGTGTCGCGAAGTAGTTGAAAAAGAGTAATCTTTATATTTTTAAGAAGAGTAAGGAGTAATTATGCGTTTAGGTCTATATATCATAGCTTCAATTATATTGATGTCGATTGTGGGAATTTTTATTTATACGATTAATCCCAATAATTATACAGTGAGTGAATTTGGGATACCCATTACCATTCCTATCGCAATATGGATAGTCTTGCCAATGTTGGCACTTATGATTGCTTCTATTGTTCATATGATGTTTTATGGTACAAAGAACTTTTTAAAGTTTAAGAAGTGGGAGAGAGAGACAGATACCTTAGAGAATGCACTCTACTGGTCTCTTTTACATGAACCTAAAGTACATAAGTTTCATGTACCACTTTTTAAAAAAAGAGCTTCTCTTCTCTCTGTCTCTTCCCTAACTGTTGATGGGGCAGTGGATGACATTACAGATAAATTGCGTTCGGCATTGACTTTGGTTACAGAAATTAATCGTGGGGAGTATGTTGACCTTAAAGCCAAAAAACTTCAAAAAGTTCTCTCTTCAAGCAACCCTCTCGTGATACAAAACTTAAAAAATCGTTTGCTTAAAGATGAGCATTTTGCTGAAGAGCTTATCCAATCTAAAGAGGCATACAGTGACGAAATTTTTGATGAAGCGTTAAAAGTCTTCTCATTGAAAACAACTTTTCCAAAAGCAGAACGTTATGCTAAAGTTTATACTAAAGAGAACTTTTTTCTACTTCTCTCACGTATTGAAAAGGAAGAGGATTTAGGCTTAACCCAAAAAACATTAGATACATTTGTTGTGGCACTCTCATCTAAACTAAATTGTGGAGATTACCTTAGAATTGCGACTTTAATGATGAGCCAACTCCTACCAGATGAAAATTTAAAGCTTTGGAGAGAGTATCAAGCTAAATACAGTGAGGCACAGATTGCTTACCTATATCTCTTATTTGATTATGAGATGATTGATAAAGCTGGTGAATATCTTGATGAGCATGGTGAACATGAATTTAAACGATTTAGAGCTCTATTTGATTTAAAGAAAGAGCATAAAAAATATAAGATTACAGATTTGATGAATATTCGTCATATCTGTGAAGCTTAAAAGAGGTACTTAGTTTAGTGCCTACCTTAGATTTTTCAAAACCTCTTTTTGCTCTTGCCCCTTTGGCAGGGTTTACTGACCTCCCTTTTCGTTCTGTGGTTAAAAAATTTGGAGCAGATTTTACTGTTTCAGAGATGATAAGCTCTAATGCTTTAGCCTTTAAAAGTAAAAAAACTTTTAAAATGCTGGAAAAAAATGAGCTAGAAACACCTTATAGCATACAGATAGCAGGGTCGGACTTAACCATAGTGCAAAAGGCAGTAGAGCTTATTAATGAACGTGATGGTGTTGATATTATTGATTTAAATTGTGGCTGTCCTGCCCCTAAAATAGTCAATAATCTACAGGGCTCTTCTCTTTTAACTGATTTACCTCAAATGGCCAAAACCATTGAAACCATTAAAAGGTACTCCAACAAAGAATATACTTCCGTTAAGATGCGTTTAGGGTTTAATGAAAAAAATCATGTAGAACAAGCCAAGCTTTGTGAAGATGCAGGGGCTGACTTTATTGCAGTGCATGGACGAACCCGTGCAGGACGCTATAAAGCAGCGGTGGATTATGATGCAATTAAAGAGATAGTTGAAGCTGTAAAGATACCTGTTCTTGCCAATGGAGACATTACTACTCCTGAAAAAGCAAAATGGGTGTTAGAACATACAGGCGCAGCTGGGGTAATGGTTGGACGTGGAGCAGTTGGGCGACCTTGGATGTTTCAGCTTATGAAAAACTATATCAATGGGAATGAGAGTGCTGAACTCTCTTCAGCACTCATTCAAGAAGTAGTTTTAGAACATTTTGACCAAATGATAGCCCACTACGGAGAACACGGTGCATTGATTTTTAGAAAACATCTACACACCTATTCTAAAGCAGGTTATCAAGGGGCTTCAAAATTTCGAGATTTAGTAAATCGTATTGAAAATGTCTTAGAAATGAGAGAGCTTACAAAAGAATTTTT
Source organism: Campylobacteraceae bacterium (assembly GCA_026982175.1). GTDB lineage: Bacteria > Campylobacterota > Campylobacteria > Campylobacterales > Sulfurovaceae > UBA1140. The sequence continues at coordinate 1,294 of JALSHP010000058.1, read as the reverse complement.
TGGACAAGAATATGCCCTTTAACTTTTTTTTTAACTTTTCTTGCGATTAAAAGAAAAGGCACTTTTAATAATAAGAAGTAGAAGTAGCAGGGCTAAAATCTCGTAACCTATGGTCCATGTCAACATAAATATGTCAAATATCATTCGAGTAGATTCTTGAAATCCCTTACTCCCCTCTATTATCGTCATTGTAATAATACCAATCATATAAGGGAGAATAATAAGTATCAGTAGTAAAAAGAGTTTTTGGAGACTTTCAGGCAGATAAATATAGTCACCAATATGAATATTTTGAGATAAAAAACTTTTAGGTTTCTCTTTTTTATTTTTCACTTTTTTTCTACGAGATTTAATTTCTGCTTCTTTAAGCGTTATCTTTACAGTAGTTAAGTATGGATCATGAGTGTTTGGCATGGGGTTAAAGACCTTAAAGAAATATTAATATAATATTATACAAACAAAAGATTAAATTAAGCAAAGTATCTTAAGAATAGCATTTTTAAATAGGAATATAACAGAGAATTAGATAAAATCTTTTAATAAAAAAATAGGTTTTAACTTTTGAAAACATTAACAATCATAGATACCTTTGGGTTCTTCTTTCGCTCTTATTTCGCTTTGCCTCCTCTTAAAAATTCAGATGGGTTTCCCACAGGACTTTTGACAGGTTTTATAAACCTCATAGACTCACTTCATCGTGATCACAATACAGACTACATTGTTTTTGCCTTAGACTCTAAAGGCAATACCTTTAGAAATGAAATTTACCCTGACTATAAAGCCAATAGAGATGCACCTCCTGAAGATTTAGTGAAACAACTTCCCATTGCGATTGATTGGATTAGGGAGATGGGCTTTGCCCATTTGGCAAAAGAGGGTTATGAGGCAGATGATATTATTGCAACTTTAGCCAAGTATGGAAAAGAGCAAGGCTTACAAGTACGCATCGTTTCACACGATAAAGATTTATATCAAATGATAGAAAATGGTCATGTCGTGATGTATGACTCTTTAAAACGAAAAGAGATTACGGAAGAAGAGTGTTTTGAGAAGTTTGGCGTTTATCCTAGAGATTTCATCAATTTTCAAGCCATTGTAGGTGACACAGCTGACAATGTCCCAGGGGTAAAAGGCATTGGTAAAGTAGGGGCTTCTAAACTTATAAACAAATACCACACCTTAGAAAACATCTATGATGACCTTGAAAATGCAGGAACGCCAAACATTCAAAAGAAACTTTTAGAGAGCAAAGAGAGTGCGTTTATGTCACGTGAGTTGGTGACGATGAATCAAG
>JALSHP010000057.1 GCA_026982175.1 Campylobacteraceae bacterium | reverse complement strand
GGGGTGCAGAGCTTCTATCACCGTATCACCCGTAGTCGTTGCCAAGTATTTCAAGACAAAATTGGGATGCATTAGTAACATTTTAATCAGCTCTAATCCTGTATAGCCACTCGCACCTACAACACCTACATTTGTCATTATATCTCCATCGCCTCTATGGATTCTATGTCAAAAGTTTTTTTGCCCGAAGGAAGTTGAATGCTTACTTCATCCCCCTCCTCTTTTCCAAGTAAGGCTTTTGCCATTGGTGAGCCTGATGAAATCCACCCTTTATCTAAGTCGGACTCTTGTGCTCCAACAATGGTGTAGACCACTTCAGAGTCATCTTCTTGGTCAATCAACTCAACACGAGACCCAAAAGAGACACGCTCATGGGCTAATTTTGAGGGGTCAATGACTTGGGCTCTTCCTACTAAGTCAGTTAAATCTAAAATACGCGCTTCCATCATCCCTTGTTTGTCTTTGGCAGCATGGTACTCTGCATTCTCTTTTAAGTCTCCAAGCTCTCGTGCCACATCAATAATGTGGGCAATCTCTCCACGCTCTACGGTTTTTAGATGTTCTAACTCTTTTGATAACTTGTCAAATGTCACTTTTAACATTGGTTCTTTTTGCACTTTATTTCCCTTATTTGAAATGAATATAGTTGATTCTATTATACCATAATATTATTTTAAATTTTTTTTAGGATTGTACAAATCCCAATAGGTATTAATGGCTTCATCAAGTTCTTTATCACTTAATCTTGTGGGGTCTTTAACTGAAAAGTTTCTAATAAACTCACTTCCAATTAACGATTTTTTTTCAGTAGGTTTTTTTAGAAATTCTTTAAGAGAGACTTTAAAGCTTAACTCTACACTATAAGTTTTTAAGTAGAGCATAAACATCTTCTCTAGCGTAGCAGGTTGATACTGATGGCAAGTGACACAAGCATCGTGGTAAACATCTGCTTTGGCATTTAATAGTAACATCAAACATATCAAGAGAACTCTTTTAGCCATTGTTAACTCCTTCTTCCTTACGCTTTAGATTTTTTGGAAACTCTACTTTAATGGTCGTACCCTGCTTTAAAAGAGAGTGCACGGTTATCTCTAAACCATACTCATTGATGATACTTTTGACAATATTTAAACCAATTCCAAAGCCACCTTCTGAACTATTGAAACGTCTATAACGCTCAAATATCTCATTGACCTTTTGGGCATCAATCCCAATACCTGTATCTTCCACAATAAAATAGTTCTCTCTTAAAGTAATGATAATGCTGCCGTTTCGTTTGTTATATTTAATCGCATTAGAGATTAAGTTGTCCACAACTCTGGCAATTTTCACACCATCAATAAAGAGTCGTGATGCTTCTAAGTCTAAAGTGAAACTCACTTTTTTAGAGGTGGCTAAAATGGAAAAGTACTCTACTCTGTCTTCAATTAATGCTTTTAAATCTATCCACTCATCATTTGATTTTCGCTTATGATTTAAAGTCAAGTAGGTTAAATCTTGATAGAGATGCGAAACCGTCTTAGCTGCAATGTTAATTCGCACCAATTTCTTCTCATTTTTCTCTCCCATCTGCTCTCTATCCATCATCTCTATGTTCGCTAAAATAGCAGAGATGGGGGTATTGAGTTCATGGGTGGTATCTTTAATAAAATTATCTAATAAGGTAATAGAGTCACGCATTGGACGCAAGAAAATACGCACAAAGAAGAGACCAAAAATTCCAAGAACAACAAGAGCCAATGCCCCATAGAGCAGAATCTCTTTTATTGCTTCTCTTCTCCAAGTGAAATCTTCATCCATCTCAATAAAAAGATATTTCGCCCCTAAATAGTAGTTGTCATCTAAGGTTTTTAAAAAGTGTATGCTTTTGCTTATTCTATAAATATCTTTACCAAAATGTTCAGGGCAATGTTTAAGTAGCGAAAATATTTTTTTACCAGAGAGGTCATAAATGGCAGAACGAAATTGTGAACTTCGTGGGTAGACCCTATTTTCAGGGTACTCCTCATTATGGAGTTTTTTAATGGCTTTATACTGTTTGTTAGCATGATTTAACATCAATGTTCTCTGATTTGAGAGCATTAAGGCTTCATGACTTCGGTAATGAAGCATTCCTAAAACCAACAATAGTAACATTACAAGTGTAATATAGAGTGCCAAGAAACGAAAAAGTGAACGGCGTTCACTATTGCGATATAAATTTGTATCCTTGCTTTTTGATACTAACAATTCTATCCTTACCTATGATTTTACGAATATTTTTGATGTAAGTACGCAGTGCTGTGTCACTAGGTTCTTCATCATAATCCCATAACTCTTTATATATTCTATCATGAGAGAGTACCTCATCTTGCTGTTTCATAAAGAGTTTAAAGAGTGCTGACTCTTTGTTTCCTAAGGTTTCAGCCACCCCATCGACAATAAGTTCATTGGACTTGGTATTGTACTCAATCCCCTCACCAAGCTCAATAAGCTCTTTTGACTCATGGAAGAAGCCACGTCTAAGCAGTGTCTCAATACGAATTGCCAACTCTTTAAGCACAAATGGCTTACGAATATAGTCATCACAACCTGACTGAAAACCTTTCTCTAAGTCATCTACGCCATCCAAAGAGGTAATAAAAATACAAGGGGCTAACACCTCATTCTCACGTGCCTCTTTAAGCAGTGAAAAACCATCAATCCCTGGAGTATTTACATCTAAAAGCAGTAAATCAAACTTAGACTCATATAAAATATCTTGTGCTTCATATCCATCATAAGTGGTCGTTACATCATAATTTAACTCTTCCAAAAACTCTGTAATGGTTTCATTTAAATTGGCATCATCTTCTAGCAGTAGTATTTTTGTATTGTTCATACTCTTAACTCCTTAGGTAAAACGTTTCGCCCAACGAACAAGCTCTTCTTTGCTTAATGCACCTGCATTGGTTCCTATCTCTTGATTGTCCCTAAACATCAGGAGTGTAGGAATGGCTTCAATCCCATACAACGCTCCCAATGCTTGGTTTTGCTCGGTGTTGACTTTTAAAAATTGTACTTGTAAAGAGAGTTCTTTACTCGCCTCTTCATAGGCAGGTGACATCTGAACACACGGACCACACCAAGGAGCCCAAAAATCTACCAAAACAGGAATTTCAGAGTTAACCAAGACATGAAGCAACTCCTCTTTACTCACATCAATCGGTTTTTGATTGAGCATAGAGGCTTTACAATGCCCACAATTTGCTTTGGAATAAGACTCTTTTTTAGGGATTTTATTTACTTTGCCACAAGAGGGACAGACAACATTTACATTCATAACTAAGCTTCCTTTTTAGATAATAGCATCATTATATCCCATTTAGATTAATGAATTGTCAACAAAATGCTATAATTTTAAAAACTTATATTATTATAACTTCATGAAAAAAATATTTAAATCACTTCTCTATCTTATCTTGTTCCCTTTGCTCATCATCATGCTTTACTTCTCTATTGCCTATCTTTTTACACTTTTTCCTAAAAAATCAGCACTAAAAAGTCAAAAAACTGAACATATTTCTCTGATATACAGCACCATTCACACCGATATTGTCTTTAATATTCAAGACATCAACCTTTCACTTCTTCCTCAATTTAAAAGAAAACAAAAAGGCTATCTAGCCTTTGGATGGGGTGACAAAGAGACCTATCTCAGCACCCCAACTACCAATGACTTCAAACTAAGCACAAGCCTAAAAGCACTCTTTTTAAATACCACTTCTTTGATGCATGTTAGTTATATATCAAACCTATCAAACTATCAAGATGTTAAAAAGGTTAAACTCTCTAAAGAGCAAAAAAAGCAGTTAAAAAATTCTATTATGCAAAGTTTTGATTTTCAAAAGCAGGTCTATCAAGGCTATGGGAGAGAAGATTTCTTCTACTCTGCCAAAGGGGCGTATAATCTTATCAATACTTGTAATAGCTGGGTAGGAGATAAATTACGTGATGTCAATGTAACCATGCCCTACTGGACTCCTTTTAGTTGGTCGGTTATTTCTAAATATTAAATGATATACTATAGTTCAAGGAAACTCAAAAGGAATAAAGGATGAAAAAAAGATTATTTGGTACATTGATGCTATATACACTACTTAATACATACGCAATGGCAGAGGAGCTAGAGATCAAACTTATTGATGAATCAGAAAAGTCAGCCCTCTTTCAAAAAGATAATATTCAAGGAACAATTGTTGGCTGTGACGATAACGCTTTCAAAAAAGAGTTAGCTTGTGCTAAAAAACCTAAAGATGCTATTTTAACTAAGCTACCAAGTTCAAAACAAGTAGCAGAGGTTAATTTAAAAGATGACAATGAACGAGAGCAGATTAAATTACAACTTGCCAATATCTTAGCAGAGCTCAATAGCCTCAAACAGGCTCAAAAAGCTGACCGTACTACCATTAAAAAATTAAAATCGGTAATTTTAGAGTTAACCCCTAGTAAAAAAAACCTTTTAAATAGTGATATTCAAGAGCAAATAAAGACCATTAAACCCAAAAGGTCAAAAAGTAAAAAAGCAACGCTTATAAGAAAACAGATTAAAGAAATTTATCGTACCGATACTGAAGTTGTCATTGAAGTTCAACGTAATGAATCACTTTCAACTTATGCTGAAGCCTATTATGGGGACAATCGTAAATATTATAGAATTTTTAAAGCCAATAGACACATCTTACCCCCAAGCATGATACTCACTATTGGAGACAGATTGACCATTCCATTGGATTAAAATATAACGAATTATCTCTATTTTGTTAATAGATAATTCGCAGTAATTATCTATTAGTTAGAATTTAAATTCGGGTCTCGAAGTTTTCGTGCATAAGTAGCCACGTCATCAATCTCTTTAAATGGGTTAGCACTTTCGTCAATCTCTTCAATATTATCAAATTTTAATGTATAAGAGTTCTTTTCTGGGTCAAGAGGTATAATATTAAACTCATTTTGTTGCTTATATCTCTCTAAGTTCATCAAAATAAATTCAGAA
>JALSHP010000056.1 GCA_026982175.1 Campylobacteraceae bacterium | reverse complement strand
TCACACGTGGCACTTTAGTATTGAGATCATCTCTTATAGAAAATTCAAGCTGTGCGACATCTACCATGGAGTTAGCTTTTGAGATACCTATGCCATCACAAAAGTTCAAGATTGATTCGGCTGTGTATCCTCGTCTTTTGTAGCCTGCTATGGTAGGCAAACGTGGGTCATCCCAACCACTTACCACGCCAGCTTCTACTAGCTCTAAAAGCTTTCTTTTGCTCATGACGGTGTAGTTAATGCCAAGTCGTGCAAACTCATGTTGGAAAGGTCTAGGAGACACAAGCCCTAGTGTGTCAAGTACCCAGTTGTAGATGTCACGGTTGTTTTCAAACTCTAGCGTACAAATGGAGTGAGACACGCCCTCTATGTAGTCAGAGAGACAATGTGCAAAGTCATACATAGGGTAGATAGCCCACGCGTCCCCTGCCCTAAAGTGATGAGCATGACGTATACGGTAGAGTAGTGGGTCTCGTAGTTTCATGTTGGCAGCACCCATGTCTATCTTCGCTCGTAAGACATGCTCGCCATCTTTGAACTCTCCGTTTTTCATACGCTCAAAAAGGTCAAGGTTTTCCCCTACAGAACGCTGGGCATATTTACTACGTTTACCTGCTTCAGTCACTGTGCCACGAAGCTCTCTCATAGTCTCTTCATCCACACTGTCTACGTACGCTTTACCCATTTTTATGAGTTCTATAGCATAGGCGTGTATTTGAACAAAATAGTCAGATGTAAAACGTACAGAGTTATCCCACTCAAAGCCTAGCCATTGCACAGCGTCTTTAAGGGCTTCTACGTATCTAGTGTCTTCTGTGGTGGGGTTGGTGTCGTCCATGCGAAGGTTACAGTGACCGTCATAGTCTTTTGCGATGCCAAAGTTAATGCAGATAGATTTAGCATGACCAATGTGAGGAAAACCATTTGGCTCAGGAGGAAACCTAGTGACTACTTCTTTATATTTGCCTGCTTTTAAGTCCTCTTCAACGATGGTACGTAAAAAATCTTTGTGTTCGCTCATGTCTATTAACCCTTTTTTCTTCTATAACTTAATAGTGTGTATTTTATCTAATTAGTGCTTATCGTATCTTAGAGTTGCAATACTTCTATATTATTGATTTCATCTCAAAAGTTAGCAATATTTATATCTATTTAATAATACTATGGTAAAGTATGGTAAATACAAAAGGTAAGAAAAATGACTAAAAAAATGACCATTACTTTAGAAGAAAACCTCATAGATGAGTTAGCGTCTTTGTCTGAAGAGACAGGTAAAAAGAAGGCACAGGTAGTACGTGAAGCACTACAAGACTACTTTGATGTGAACGCTGTAACAAAAACAGTGCAAGACTACAAGATGGGGCTTTTAGAGACTGTTTCGCATGAAGATGTGAGGGCAAGTCTTGGGCTATAAGATAAAGTATGACCCTAAAGCTCTAAAACAACTACAAAAACTAAACAAACACGAAGCATCTAAAATCTTAGACGGCATAGAAGCCTATGCTTCCAATCCCATAAAAACAAAGATAAAAAAACTAAAAACCCCTTTTGACGGAGCATACAGGTTACGTATAGGTGACTATAGGGTAGTTTTTTATGAAGAAGAGGGTTTGATGCTTGTTTCTAAGATTGCACATAGGAAGCAGGTTTATTTGTAAAAAATTCAGCCTGTCCCCATTTTTTATCTCTTATTTAACGTTTGCCTTCAGTGACATTTTGGAGAGTAGCTGAAACGATTTGTCGGCTATTAGTTACTATCAATAGCTTCTGCCTTTTTCTTTGGTTTTGACTTAGCTGATTTACCTCTATTAATTCTACGGTTGGACATCTTTCTCCAAATATTTCTCAATTCCAATGTTTCGTTTAAACTAAAACCATAGTGGTCAATTAAGACTGCTTTATCTACAATATCTAGAACCTCTTCAATACGGTCTTCACGAATTAATTCGTCAATAAGATTTACATCTATACCGTGGTTTTCAATAACTGGAATTAAAAGCTCTTCAATCTCTGTTGGTTCAAATGTCATTACACCACCATAACTTCTTCCTGTTACCTCAGAAAAAGCAAATGTTAGAGAGTTTAGAAAACAAATTACTATACTTTCTGGGCTATACTCTTTAGAAATAAATCTAACTCTATGAATAGTGTCTGTTGAAGAAGCTTCAACGTTATTTAATACTAACTTAGGGTATCTATTGACTTGTCTCAATGCGAAGCCTTGAGGAATCCATAAGGACGGAGTGATATACCATTTCTTTCTTATTCTGCATTTGTACCCTGTATGAAATTCTTTCTCTTCCCCATATTTAATGTATTTTTGGCTTTGTTCATCTAATTGATCGAATTCAACATTCTCAGGCAAGAAGAGTTGATTTGGCAAATTTTTATTAGCATTTGCATCAAAGTCAGCATCATTAAAAATGATCCCAGAAAGCTGATTGGATTTGCTAACTACTTTTGTAGTGAGGTCTTTTAAATCCCATTCTTCTACTTGGGATTTCTTGAGCATGAAGAACTCGTTTCGACCAGTCACTATTCCTACATCTGCATCCAAAATATTATTCGCCAAAGGAATGCGATTGCTATCTTTAATTGCTCTTAAAAAGTCTATTTCTCTTGGATTCAAAAAGTATTTAGTCCATTTTTCGGTATCATGTTGTATCTCGACTACTTCTGTTTCAGCTACTTCATTAAAATCAATATCTGACAATTGGTCTAAATCGTCTAATTGCAACACCCTTATTCCTTGGGCATTTTGAACTGACTTTTCACATAGCATTAAAACAACCTCTTGTTGAATACCATCAAAGACTAATTTTTTGAATGTTACTATGGTAATTCGTTCAAAGAAGTTTGAAAGAAAAACGCGTGTTTGTTCTGCATATTTAACTTGAAATAATTCGGCAGGAATTACCATTCCTAAACGTCCATTTTCTGTAAGTAAGGAGGAACAAATCACCAAAAAGGGAACCCAAATATTTGTAAGCTTATTTGGCTTAAATCCTAAGTCCTCCATCATTTTAATAGCAATGTCTCTATGTTTAGGAGGGAAATTTTGATACCTAATAAATGGTGGGTTTCCTATAATCGTATTATAAGTTGTATCATCTTGATTGGAAATAAAACTAAAGAAATCACTATTTATAATTGTATCACTTGTTAAGCCATAATGTGCAGCTCTATTAGCTGCTTTTGTAGCTTCTTCAGGGATAAGTTCTATTCCTTTAATTTTACCATCTAAATCTTTACCTGAAATGCCAAGTTCATTGAAGCGTTGTATTGCCGCTTCGATAAAATTTCCATTACCACAACTCGGTTCTAATACAAAGTGATTGTCAGATTGGATAGCCCAAGAACATATAAATTCAGCTATTAGAGAAGGAGTATAGTAACCACCCCTAAGTTTGTCAAAAACAATATTGGTGTTATTTTGTACGTTCTTCTTCATTTATGATTCTATTGGTGCAACAAATAAATTATCACCAGTTATGCAATCTATGTCCTCTTGAGTAAAGCCATACAAATTATTTATTAGGTTAAATAGGTCATTATTTAGACGATTTAGTTTTCTATGCATTATTCTTTGTTTTGTCCATATTCTTATTCCTGCCAACATAGACTTAGCATCAATAATTGATTTTACTTTAGAACATACTTTGGAATGACCCCTATAACCTAGACACTTTCTAATTCAGTAAAAGCCTAAGTTTTAGTCATCCCAATATTATACCTTCTTTCAAATTCATTAGGTGATATATGACCTAAATAACTATGCCGTCTTTTTGGGTTGTAGAACATTTCTATGTACTCAAATATTTTAGATGCTGCAATAGCTCTAGTCTCAAAGTTTTGTTTTCTAACAAGCTCTTTTTTGAATGTTTTAAAAAAGCTTTCTGCTACTGCATTGTCATAACAATTTCCACGTCTGCTCATACTCAAAGTAATATTGTATTCTTTGGCAAGTTTTGTATAATCATAAGAACTATATTGACTGCCTTGGTCGGAGTGTAGTATTACACTATCTGTATTTTTAAGTCTCTCTATAGCCATTTGAAGAGCTTTTATAATCAAAGGTGTAGTTTGCCTATGCCCTGTAGCCCAACCTATAATTTTTCTACTGTAAAGGTCTAAAACAGTAGCTAAATAAATCCATCCTTCTTTGGTTCTAATGTAGGTGATGTCACTTACCCATGTATCATTTGGTTTATCTACTATGAAGCATCGTTTTACATAATTAGGATGAGCCTTATGCACTGAGCCAGCTTTACTGTATGGTTTACGTTTATAGGTTCCAACTCCATAGATTTTAGCTTCACTCATGAGTCTAGCCACACGTTTTATATTAACATGAAACCCAAGATCTTTTAAATCTTTATGAATATTTCTTGAACCATATACCCCATTGGACTCTTTATAAGCCTCTTTTATATGGGTGAGTAATTTCTGATTTTCAAACTCTCTATTGGAGATTGGTTGATTTAACCACTGATAATATCCGCTTCGGTGTACTTTCATTACTTTACACATTCTACCTACGGTATAAATGTGTGTATACTCTTTAATAAAAGTATATTTTAGTTTGTGTGGCTTGCAAAGTACACCGCGGCCTTTTTTAATATATCACGCTCTTCTTTAACACGTTTGAGTTCTTTTTGTAGTTTCTTTATCTCTGCATTAGATGACTCTGTAGCTTTATTTTTAGCCACTGCTTCTGGTGACTCTAATCTTTTAATCCAAGCTCTGAGCGAATCTGGATGTACACCTAACCTATGAGCTGTATCTGCTATCTCATACCCATTTTCTGTGACTTGTTTCACTGCTTCTATTCTAAAATCTTCTGTATACGTTCTTCTTGCCATTTTTAATCCTGTAATTCTATGTAATGATTTTACGAGTTAAAGCGAGAAAATTGGTTGCTGAAAACCTAAGCAAAGTACGCTAATATCGAGTCTAAAAAGGAATTGTTTACAGATGGCTTGTAAAAAAGTGTCCTTATTGTAAAAATGCATCCATAAA
>JALSHP010000055.1 GCA_026982175.1 Campylobacteraceae bacterium | reverse complement strand
TTTTTGGACAAAACTTTATAGTTGTTGGACAAAACTTTATAGTTAGAGCCAAAACCCCCCTAAAATAGGGGCGTTGCGGAGGTCTAAAGCTTCTAAAGCTTGTACTTTTTGTAAATCCGACTTTTTTGAGCACCCCCTAGGAAGAATTTTGCTACTCGCAAAATCTCTTCTATTAAGTTTGCTATTCGCAAACCAATGTCTTGCAGACGGCTATATTCTTTTTTTGCAGATTTTTTCAAATCTCCAAATTTTCACTTTTTTTCAAATTTGCTCAAAGGGGCAGTAGGGAAAGAAAAGCTATGGCAGAGTTCTTTCCCTACCGCCCATTAATCTCACGTTAAATGACTAGGGAAGTGGTTTTTAGCTAGAAAAGTGGTTTTGGGTATGGGGTAGCCTACCCAAAACATCAAAAAGGCTTATTTTGGCTTGTGAGAGGTTGTTTTTTTTAGAATTTTGAGAAAATGCTGAAAAATTGAGAAAATCGTATTTATCCAAAAACCCATTTTTATAATTTCTCAAGTGCTTTGACTAATTTTTTTACTTTGTTTTGAGTAAGGAATTTTTCCGAATAGTTTTTTATCCTTTCGTTTTTATCTTTACTCTCTTCTTTCTCTTCTTTTTCAAAGAGTCGATATATAGCTTCACCGAGTAAAGAAAAAACAATTTTTTTAGCTTCTTTTTTTTCTTCATTTTTTTTAGCTTTGAGTTCTTTAGTCTCTTTAGCTAGTTTTTGTAATTTCTCTTCTATTGTTAATTTTTTCAATCTCTATCCTTTTGATTTTTTTTTATAAGTGTATCACATTCTCATTGCGTTTTGTTCTTGCTTTTGGTTTAAAATTATAGTACTATTTGCAAATTGTATAAATCAATTAAGCGAGACTACCCAAAAGTTAACCTATCGGTTAATTTTGTCGTCTCTTGCAGGAGGGTAAACCCCTCCTAACACCACCCACGTGCTTCGCACTTTTTGAAGCATACATATTGGAGAAATTGAAAATGAAAACGATTGGTGCAAGAGTTGATGATGAGTTGTATGAGATAGCCCAACGCATAGCAAACGAGAACGGATTAACTGTTTCAAAAATGCTTAAACAAGCATTTACAACAGCCGTCATAAAAGATGTTTCTCATGAGCGTAAACTGCTTCATGAAATACATCGTATTGGCAACAACATTAACCAAATATCAAAATATGCCAATACTAAAAAGGTGCTTGATAGACAAGTGTTATCTATGCTTTCCAAGATAGAGAGCGACATAAAAGAGTTGTTATGATTGCCAAAACCTTTCAAGGTGGTCGCACCGTAGGAGGAGCAAAAGCAACAATAGCGTATTTATTGAATGAGCGTGTATCTCAAGGTACTTCAAAAATGATACGTGGAGATACTGCAATTACACAAAAATTAATTGGCATAGCTTCAAAAAAACAAGCGTGGTCATGGTCTAGTGGTGTTTTAAGCTTTGAAGAGTTAATCAAAGATGATGCTGTACTAGATGATATTATGGACGATTTTGAACGTACTTTTTTTGCAGGGCTTGAGAAAGACAACTACAACATATCATGGATATTGCACACGGATAAGGGCAGAACAGAGCTTCACTATATTGCTCCTCGATTAGAGCTTAGTACAGGACTATCTTTTAATCCTTATTTTGTCAAACGTGACTTTTCAAAAAAAGATCTATTTCAAGACTATATCAACTTAAAACATGGCTTAAGTATGCATCAATACAGTGAAAGACCTTTAGTGAGAAAAGCACCAGCATGGGCGAAAAATGCAAAAAAAGCATACATTCGTAAAGCAATTGATGATGCTTTGTTATTAGCTATTGAAAATAATGGGATTGACAACAGAGAGGATATTATTTATCAGTTGCAAGAGTGGGGATGTGAGCTAAAAAGAGTTGGCAAAAGGTACATATCAGTTGTTGACAAGCATGGAAATACCCATAGGCTTAAAGGTGAAATCTATTCGGAAGATTTTACAAGTTTATTAAACATAAATGGCGTTATAACTAAAGAAGTACCTTTAAAAAAAATCAAACAAATAGAGATGGAACTTGACTCAATTGTGTCACGTCAAGGGAAAAAGAATAGGGAAAGATATGCCAAAAAGAAGGAAGTTCAAGAAATAGAGACAGTAGCAGAAAAACAAAAAACAAACAAAGGAGAAGTGCATGACACAGTTGGAACAGAAGCTATTAGACGAATTGGAAGCATTAGAGAGCGAAAGGCAAAGAGAACAAGAGAGCTTGATAGGGTATTTAAAGACGCTTACACAGCAAAACGAAGAGATTATACAGCTATTGAGCAAAGAGCCAAGCGAAAACAGCTTGAAAGAGGAATTACAAGAACTGTCTCAAGCATTAACAGAAGCGTTCCACAAATCAAACAAGCATTTGATTATCGAACTAAAGCAATTACTCGAACAGTGATTGCATCTAAGGAGAAAAAAGAAATGAACGAGCTTAATAAATTCAAACGAGAAATTAATTTGGCAGAATTTGTCACATCGTTTGGCTACCATGTGGACAAAGAGAAGTCATCTATAAACGCACCTGTAATGCGTCATGAGAATGGCGATAAGATAATCGTTGGAAAGAGCAAGAGTGATAGCCACTATATCTATTTTAATCCTAATGACGACAGCGACAACGGCACGATTATTGACTTCATTCAGAAGAGATTAGGCGAAAATTTAGGACACTTGAGAAAGCGACTTAGGGCATGGCTGCATAATCCTCAGCCACAAGAAAAGATTAACATAAAGGCATCGACAAAAGACGCTTTAGGCATTGCCACAAAATGGGATAACCTACAAGGTGAGTACCCTATTTTTAAAGGCTTTCAGGGCATCAGGACAAGCGTAGTTAGTGATTTAATTAGGAACAAAAAAGCTAAAATGATAGGTGACAACATGTATTTCATGTTGAATGATGTGAACGGCATTTGTGGTATAGAGAAACGAACTAGCGAAGGTAAAAAGTACATCGAAAAAGGAAGTAAAAAAGGTGTATTCACTGATGGAAAACTAAGGGAAGGTAAACGCATTATTTTCTTTGAGAGTCCTATAGACATGTTGGCATATAAAGAACTAGGACACGGGGAAAAAGGCGATTATTGTTGTTGTACTATGGGAAGCTTAGGGGATACAGCAAAAGAAGCCATTGCATTTATTCTCGAAAATAATCAAACGGCAGAGGTTGTCTATGCAGTGGACAATGACCAAGCAGGTATGGGAATAGCCGAGCAAATCAAAGAACTAGACAAAGTTGAAGGCAGAACACATCAATACGATTTGCCTGACGCGAAAGATTGGAAAGATGAGCTAATCATTCAAGATAATCTAAACGGGTACGAGCATGACGATTTAATAGCTCCTTGATATTTGACTTATTTAAGTGAAGGCGAAAAGTTTTAAGCGATTTTTGGGCTATTTGTGAGCGTTTAAACAGTATATTTTTTTGATGTCAATAGTGAGAAGATAAATATAGCAAATGTGGCAAGGGTTGCAAGTGTGTCACGCATCACAGCCAAGAAGTACATGACAGCACAAGTTGCAACTTACGGACGTGGAGCGTCATAGAATTAGCACTTTGATGCTGTTTTGAATACTTAATGTTTCATTATGTTGTTTTTTTTGGACGCAGATACGATAGGTAGTGAAAAATAGGGTGTTTTTGGAGAAAACTTAAAACCTTTTTAGTATTAATATTACTCTGTTAGCATAGTATTAATACTCTTAAAAAAAGTATTAATACTACTCTTAAAAAATTAGTATTTGTATAAAAAGTTAAGTAATAAAGGATAAAAAGTTGCATATAACTTATATACTACTAATTAATAAAAAGTAGTATATAACGGATAAAAAGTAGTATATAAACCTCTCAAAGCCCGTTCAGTCCTTTTTTATGCTGTATAATCAAAGAGTGACGGGGTTGTAAAAATTGGTAATCTGTCTTTCGTTTGATGCAGTCTTTTCCAACACGCATCTTCATATTTTTTTGTAAAAAATTTCTTTTCCAAGTCAATATCGTGAATGTAATACAGCTTTCCATCTGTATCACATTTTATCATTTTTCCATCTATCTCAAGCAAGTTTAAATCGTGGTAATCGTTTCGTATCAGTTCACGAAACTCTTCTACGTCTTTGTTGTTTCCGTAAATAGTAAAGGTAATTTCGTGGACTGCTTTACCCTTCTTATGTTCCTCATACTCAAACACAAAAGGAGATTTGTTTTTGAGGTCTTTTTGTGCTTTGTTAATCATTATTTTTATGTTCGCATACTTGTAAGACTTTGGAAATGCTAACATTTCTCTTAACTGCTCTACTGTATAAGTGACCGTTCCTGCTGTTCGCCATTGGGCTAACAGCATATACAGCCGTTTGCTGTATTCCCCTCTTAGTGAGAGGATATAGCGTAGATTTCCCATTGCATATGTCTTTAGCTTGATAAGATGTGGTTTAAGGTCGGGATTGAACTTTACCGATATTTTTTTGCTTTCTTTGTTGTAGGAGAACCTTGAAAAGAACGCATATACCGTCAACTCTTTTGCATTGTTTATCTTGAATGATTTGGTCACAAGACTGTCAAAAATCTTCTCTATCCTGTCTAATCTTAGCCTTGTATCAAGCTTTTTTTCCAAGTCTGATAACTCCAATTCATACGATTTTAGCTCATCATCTTCATTCTTGATACAAGAGATAAAAGCATAGATAAAATCAAGCTCAAGAGGTGTGTATCCCCCTCTAAAATGATTTAGTTCGTGTGATGTTTTAACGATGTTTCTGTTGTTTAATTTTGTTTCCATCTTATTCCTTTTTTGGTAACTATAACTTTTTGTCCAATAAATATAAAGAATTATATTTATTTTACATTATACAAATATAAAGAATTATATTTAATTTATAAAATGTCTTTTTTTTTGGACAAAACTTTATAGTTGTTGGACAAAACTTTATAGTTAGAGCCAAAACCCCCCTAAAATAGGGGCGTTGCGGAGGTCTAAAGCTTCTAAAGCTTGTACTTTTTGTAAATCCGACTTTTTGAGC
>JALSHP010000054.1 GCA_026982175.1 Campylobacteraceae bacterium | reverse complement strand
CATTTTAATATGGGGAATAGTTATTACAACAAAGGGGCATACGATAAAGCGATAGCCTCTTACGAAAAAGCGATTGAATTAAATCCTAAATATGATTCGGCTTATAATAATATGGGGAATAGTTATTACAACAAAGAAGCATACGATAAAGCGATAGCCTCTTACGAAAAAGCGATTGAATTAAATCCTAAATATGATTCGGCTTATAATAATATGGGGCTTAGTTATGCTAAGAAAGGAGCATACGATAAAGCGATAGCCTCTTACGAAAAAGCGATTGAATTAAATCCTAAATATGATTCGGCTTATAATCAACTGGCTTGGTTATATTATGGTCAAAATATAGAGCATACAAAGGGTTTAAAACTTAGTAAAAAATCTGTTGAAATTAAAAAATATATGGAAAATCTACATACCTATGCAACTCTTTTGTTGTGGAATAACAGATATGAAGAGAGCATAGAGAGCATAGATGAAGTTTTGAGTAAACATGACTACTTAAAAGGCTTAGAAGATATGACAGCATATTTTTTACTTCTCATCGTAAAACAACAAAAGCAACGCTTGAATGAGCTTTTTCAAAAATACCCAAAACTAAAAAATGAATTTAAACCTGTTTACTACACGCTTATGTATTTCATGCAAGATGAGTACCCCACAGAGTACAAGCGAATGGGTTTGGAGTTAAAAGAGACAGTAGAAGAGATGATATCTGAAGTTGGGGTGTTAGCCAAGAAATATAATGCAGAGTTCCCTTAGAAAAGCTATGCTAAACGAAAAAAGAATAAAACGCATAGAAGAGGTTCTAGAGAAGAAACAACCTAGCCTTGAAGTTTTTTTAGACAATGTAGACTCTTCTCAAAATATTTCAGCCATCATTCGTTCTTGTGATGGGGTTGGGGTTTTGAACTTTTACTATGCGAACAAAAAAGATGTAGATGTTAGAATTCATAAAACCATTACGCAAGGTTCGCACCATTGGCTTTATAGAGAGCGTATTGATAGTGCTGAAAAGGTCGATTTTTTGAAACTAAAACAAGCAGAGGGCTTTACTGTGGTGGTGACCCATTTGAGTGAAAAATCTATCTCTTACCGAAAAGTTGACTACACCCAAAAGAGCATGATTGTAATGGGAAATGAAGCCGAAGGAGTCTCTGAAGAGGTTTTGGCATTGGCTGATGAAGTGGTGGTGATTCCCATGCAAGGCATGGCACAAAGTCTCAATGTCTCTGTGGCAACAGCACTTCTACTCTATGAAGCCCAAAGACAGTTAGAGGAAGCAGGAGCTTACGATAGCCCCAAACTCTCTTTGGAGCAAAGAGAGAAGATTAAATTTGAGTGGGTGCATCGTGACCTAATTACACGTCGCTCTAAAGGGACAATCTTTACAGGGCGTGTTAAAAGAAGCCGAAGGGGTTAAAAAAGCGTCACCTCTTTAACATTTCGGTGAGCCAATGAAGCAGGATAGCTTCTCTCAACAGCTAATACTTCAGCATAGTCGGATAAATCTTCTTCTGAAATATCTTCTAAATATTTACGAATATTTTTCCCTATGGCTGAAGCATCAAGATAGTCTAATTTAACAAACTCTTTAATTATCGCCTCCACCATATCAATGGCAGAAGAGACTTTGACAATCTCACACCGTGCATAGTTAGCAATAGGAAATGAGATTTCAGCAACCCGTAAACTAGGGTCATCACCTGGGATTTGTTGGGCACCAAAAAGAGGTTTAGACCCTACGGTGGCACTTTTAAATGCAGGGATAAATTGAGCCAAATGCCCAATGGCATTTTGGGTTCGCTCTTCTATCTCTTTTTGCGTCCACTGCTTTTCAATTTTGGTCATAAACTTCTCTTTAAGTTCTGGTTGACATTTTATGGCTGTATTGGAAGCTAATCCATCTTCATATAAAGTAATATCAGTCGTCATACCATGAAGCTGAAAATAGCCATTGGGGTAAGGGGTAAACTGCCCCATTCCCCTAGGTGTTCCACGCTCTCCATGAAAGATGATTTCAGGGAAGAGTATCGCCTCTTCTTGCTCCCATTTACTGACATAGGCTGCTTTAAACTCAACCATACGCTTACAAGGGATGTTGAGCATATCTTCAATGTATCCTGTTCTAAACCCTGTGGCATTAATGAGGTAGTCAAAAGTCTCTACCTCTTTCATCTTCTCTTTTTGGTAAGTGACTTGCCATTTTTGAGCATCTTTTGTGATGTTGGTTAGAGAAGTTTGCAAGTTGAGTTGAACCGAATCTAAGTTATCCAATGCCAACTTTGCACTTGAAGCCAAACGAAAAAGGTTTAAGCCATACTCTTGTACCAAAATCAGAGGAAACTGTATTTTCTCCAAATCAATATGTTGTGCAACGCTTATCATCCATTCATCTGAACTTTTTGGCATTCTTGGAACTTTTTCTTTTTTGAGTGTTTCTAAACGCTCTTTGTCATAAAGCTTATAGTAATCTTGACTCTCTCCTAAAACTTTGTTTTTTATATCTTGTTGAATAAGCTTATCATACTCTTTAACCAATAATTTTAAGCGAGGAAGTAAATCTTGTGGACTACCTTTGTCTGTTGTGGGTAGTGCAATAACTGTGGGTCTATGATCAAGCACAAAAGGGTAAAACTTTGCAAAGTCTATGGACTGTTTGAGCAGTGTTACACACTGTTCATCTGAGATTTCACGATAGAGATTTCCCCCTGCGTGTAAGTGACAAAAAGGAGGACCCGACACCAGTGAAGACTCTTTCTCAAAAAGGGTCACATTCATGCCCAACTGCCCCAAACTAATAGCAGTCGTCGCTCCTGCAACCCCACCCCCAACAATGGCTATTTTCACCTCTTTTTTTAACATAATACTTCACCAATTTTTTCAAAATCATCAAAATAAACATCTGGATTATGGCTAGAGATAGGCTCACCATAGTTGTAGCCATAGCTAACGCCAATACTCTGCATATCACACGCTTGGGCTGCCAAAATATCATTTTTGGAATCGCCTACCATTACGCATTCTCTAGGAGTAACGCCCAACTTCTCACAGACATAAAGCAAGGGAGCAGGATGAGGCTTTCGCTCTTGAAGCGAGTCACCACCCAAATGAAACTCAAAATACGCTTCTAACTTTAACGCTTTTAAAATAGGGGCTACAAAATCGAAAGGTTTGTTGGTAACAATCACCAATTTATAGCCATGGGCTTTTAGTTTTGCCAAAGTAGTCACAACATTGGGGTAAGTCACGGTGGCCACAGCAAGATTATTGGCGTAAAAGTTTAAAAAAATATCTAAAGCATTTTTAAAAACTTTTTCATCTATGTTAGACGCAATTTGGGCAGAACCTGACAAAGCACGTTTCACTAAAGTTTCAGCCCCATTTCCTACCCAATGGTGGATTTCATCAAGGCTAAAAGTCTCACGACCAATGGTGGTCAACATATGGTTCACAGCCAAAGCCAAATCGGGTGAGCTGTCTATAAGTGTGCCGTCTAAATCAAAAATAATAACTTGTTTGTTTAAAAATTTCATAATTAATTATAGCATAACTCGGATAAATTTAGTCCGATTTAATATCTACTAAAATATCAGCAAACATATCAGGAATAATTTGAGCTTTCCCCTCACGAACAAAGACCAAAGTAATGTCCATCTCAAAGATTTTTTTGTTGTTATTGAAAATGCTTTGTTTTAAGATGACTGACGCTGCTTTTTTACGAACCAACCTCATCTCAAGGTTTAGCATATCACCCAACTTTGCCATGCCTAAAAAATTTGCATCAATATGGCGTACTACAAACCCTGAACGCTCCCCATCCATAGGCTCTATGCCTCTTGAAAAAAAGAGTTCAGACCTAGCCCGTTCACAATACTTAATGTAGTTGGTATGATAGACAATACCTCCTGCATCGGTGTCTTCGTAATAAACTCGTATTTTCAAGATAAAGCCTTTATTATTTTATTTCATTATTTTACTCAACCTTTTAAATAGTTCGCTAAAATAGAGTTAAAAATAAATAAGGATGCCAAATAATGAAAGTAATCTACACCGACGATTTAGCAGAATACAAACTTAACCCCAAAAAAGTCTTTAAAAAAAATGGGAACATAGAAACTAAATTTTATAATCAAGAGCTTTTAAAACTTCATTTAGAATTGGTTAAATTACAAAAATGGATTATAGATAACAACAAACGTCTCTTGATTATATTTGAGGGGATGGACACAGGGGGGAAATCCTCCTCTATTAAGTCCTTAAACCGTTTTTGGAATCCACGAGAGGCACGTTCGGTGGCATTGTCAAAACCAAATTCTAAAGAGCTAGGACAGTGGTACTTTCAGCGTCATTTAAAACAAATTCCCAATGCAGGAGAGATTGTCTGTTTTGACCGTTCTTGGTACAATAGAGCAGGTATTGAACCTATTTTTGGTTTTTGTACGCCTGAACAACATGAACTCTTTTACAATCAAGTTAACGATGTGGAGAAGATGTTGGTAGATGATGGGGTAATGATATTTAAATTCTATTTGAACATCTCTCATGCCACACAAGCCAAACGGATTAAAGACCGAGAAGATGACCCTTTAAAGTCTTGGAAACTTTCAGATTTAGACTATAAATCTCATGAGAACTATGATAAATATGTCACCTATAAAGAGAAGATGTTTGAGAAATCAGGCACAGCCACAGCCCCTTGGGTTCAGCTAGATGCCAATGACAAAAAGAGAGCGAGATTAAATCTAATTCGTTTCATATTATCTAATATTAACTATGAGAACCGTAATAATGACCTCATCAAAGGAGTAGATGAGTGTATCGTTGATTTTTATAACTAAATCTCTTCCTTGTTAAGAAGTAGAGAATCTAACCAAGTACTTGATGAGTCTCCTTTAATTATTTCATAAGAGATTTCATCTTTAAAATCTTCGGCATACTCATAGGCATCTTCTGTCATGAAAAATCCTGACATACAGTAGTGTAAGGTTAAATCATAATTGGCAAAAACAGGGTTAGCGACTTTAAACTCATCCCTTTGTTTTTGAAAATTCTTTAACTCTTGA
>JALSHP010000053.1 GCA_026982175.1 Campylobacteraceae bacterium | reverse complement strand
CCAAGCCAACACAGATCTCGCCATGCAAGCCTTTGGTATTGGTACACAACTCGGTGTCATGTTGCCTCACTCACGAACCCAAGAGTATGAAGCTGACCATATTGGACTCATTTTAGCGGCTAAAGCAGGATATGACCCACGTTCAGCACTCACCTTTTGGCAAAAATTTGGTAGTAGTGGAGAGACACCACCTGAGTATCTCTCTACACACCCTGCCCCTGCTAATAGAATAGAGCAGATAAAAGGCTTATTGCCAAAAACTATTCCGATGTATAACGCGGCTAAACGTTAAGCCACTTACAAAATTATTCCTTTTATTGTAAAGGAATAATTTGAAAATCAACGACACTCTCCTCTTTTATCTCTTTAAGTACCAACCCAAAGACCTCTGAGTTAAGATAAGTAAAATGCCCTATATTTAATTTTAACTTTTCAATTAAATTCAAATTCTCCACTTCTACTTTGGGGAGAAATATAAGATAATCACCATTATCTAACACTTTCTCCAGAATATACTCTTGCATCATAACACGCATATCAGGAGGGGTAGCACTAAAGGTCGTTAAAGTACCGAGTCCTAAAGATAAATTATTATCAGCCGTAACAACATTTGCATCTTCTGCTGAAACATTACGTTCTTCTTGCAAATTATCGTTAAAAAAACTTGCATTATCTTCTACTAAAACTTTATCTTGAAGATGTAAATTTGTAGAGAGAAGTTGTTTGTTATCTTTAATATGATTGGAGCTTAAAAAGTAGAGAGAAGAGCCATTATTCTCTACATTAATCATAAAACTATTTTTTTCATCACCTAAATTATCATCAATATAAGAAGCTTCACTACCATTATTTTCACTACTGTTATCTTCACTAAAGTAGTGTGTCTTAACACTACTATTTCCATCGTTATAGCTTGTAAAAACACTGCTTTCATAAGATTTCCATTCATATTGAATAGAGACGTTATCATTTAAACTCAATAGTAAATTATAGGTCGTATTATCCTCTATCTTAGATTTATGTAGTTCTATTGCCCCTAGTAATAGTGTCTGATGTTCATAGTTTACCCTAAAAGAATCTTCAGGAAAATAACAACTACTATTCACATCAGGACACTCCTCTCCTATGGCATCTTGCACTAGCCTTAAAATATTTAAATTATCTTTCTCTCTATCAATAACCTCTTGCACACGCTCAACACTCTTATTGAAAATAGGGTTAGCAGAACGCTTTAGACTATTTGGGAAATCAATGGCAACAGATTTTGGAAAAAGAATCTCACTTCCTTTCAGTACTACAGGAGGAGCAACTATCTCCTCTGCTGTAGTGTTCGTTGGAACAGTCGTCTCTTCAGTAGGATTATTTTGAGCACCACAAGCCACAATACAGAGAAGAACCACTCCATTAAGTATCTTTTCTTTCACTTTCAATCCTTCTTTTATATTTTTTCACTCTTAAGTTTACCTAAATATTTTATTTACTAAGATGGTTAGAGAAATCTATAACAAATAAATGTATAGAAAGTGTAGAGATGCTAAAAAAAACCAAATATACCCTTCTTTTTGTTGAAGACGAAGTAATGATACGGCGTATTGCCGTCTCTTTTCTAAAAAGCTATTTTGTAGAAATATATGAAGCTACAGATGGAGAAGAGGGCTTAGAACTTTATCGTGAACATAAGCCAGATATTATTATTACCGACATAGAGATGCCTAAAGTCAATGGGCTTGAACTTTGTAGAATTATTCGTGAAGAGGATAAATCTACCCCCATTATTATTAGTACAGCCTATACCACTACGGAATATTTACTCGAAGCTGTAAGCTTAAATCTTATTAACTATCTACCCAAGCCCATTGAGGAGGAGGCTCTTTTTGAAGCCCTCAATGCCTGTTTTGAACACATTGAACGTGAACATCCATCGGTTGTAAAAATCAATAAGACAGACTCCTTTGACATGCTCAACTATACCTTTATCAAAGAGGGTGAGATTATTCCGTTGACAAGCTATCAACATAAACTGTTGCATATTCTCATCAAAAATCAAGGGCGTATTGTCTCTTATGAAGAGTTAGAACAGTTTATTTGGTTTGACAAAGCAATGAGTAGCGATGCTTTACGCTCTTTGGTGCGTGATGTTCGTAAAGTGGTAGGTAAAGAGACCATTGCCAATATTTCACGCTATGGCTATAGGATACATCTCAATGGATAAGATATTAAAACTAAAATACATTGGACTCTTTATCTATGCCTTAGTCTCCCTACTCTTCTTCTATGATGACTTTTTCATTCAAAATAGTTCATTTTTAAGCCAACCTCATCGCTATGGAAATTGGGCTTTCATGGTGACAGTTTTTTCATTGGGGATTATCTTCTCTGCCATGGTTTACAACTTTGCCTTTTTCTTTTACATTCGCAACAGACACTACCTCTACTATGCCTTGGCTCAATTTTTCATTTTACTCTCACTCATAAACTTAGAGGCATTACAGATTAGCCCTTTTACAGAGATGTACCATTTTCAAAACTTTTACCTACTCGATATTTCACAAACATTTATTCTTATATTTTCCGTTCTCTTTATTCAAGTATTCTTTCAAACCCAGCAGAATGAAATATTAAACAATCTCATTAAGACAATTTTATACCTAAGCTATTTTGACCTATTACTCTCACTCTTTTTAGGGCATACTTTCATCACAAAATTTGTCCCAACCGTCATCTGGATAGCCTTTGTTCTGCTTGAAGTCTTTAGACAGACCAAAGAGAGAGATGTCCCTTTTTATTTCATTATGGTCGGTTGGCACATTGTTATTGTTACCCTACTCTTAGAGATAAGCTATGTCATTAATCCCACCAAATATGACTTTCCATTTTTACATGTTGCCTTTGCCTTTGAGTCGATGTTGCTCTCTTTTGCCTTGTCCTACAAATTTAAATTGGTTGAGCTTAAACAGCAAAAACAACAATCTCTACTCCTACAACAAGCCAGACTAGCGAGTATGGGTGAGATGATTTCTATTATTGCCCATCAATGGCGACAACCCTTAAACTATTTGTCCTACTCTTTCATGCACCTCAAACAGCTATCTAAAGATAACATTGAGGCGTTAACGACCATAGAGGATTCAAAAAATCAGCTACAAATGCTCTCTAAAAACATCGAAACCTTCCGTAACTTTTATAACCCTGCCAAAGAGAAAAATGAGTTTAGTATTTATGATGCTTGTCAAAATATTTTGATTATTAGTAATGGTACACTCAAAAACCTCAACATAGAGTTAGAGATTCAACGCAATGAAGATTTCTCCTTAACTGCCAATGCCAATGAGTTTGAACAGGTGCTTTTAAATCTTGTAAACAATGCCAAAGATGCGTTTGTAGAGCGTAAAATTAGCCCTGCAAAAATCATCATAGAGATAACCAAGCCCTATGTCAAGATTAGCGATAACGCAGGAGGCATTCCTCTTAAAAATCAACAAAAGATATTTGAACCCTACTTCTCAACCAAAGAGCAAAGTGATGGCATAGGGCTTTACATTGCTAAAACCATTATCGAAAAAGAGATGAAAGGGGCATTGTCTCTAAAATCCAATGATAAAGGGAGTACTTTTACCATTAAATTCTAAAAATACACTTTTCATCCATTTATTTTGACTATACTTTAACGGTAAGATGTAAAAAATTAGAAGGAATAAAAGATGAAAAAAATATTATTACTTATAACACTTCTTTTCTCAACCACGATGGCAGACTCTGTTTTACTGGTTAAAAAAGGGTGGCAACTCATAGGCTCTTCAGTTGCCTTAGACAATATGTCCAAATTTACCCAAGACAGGGTAGAACAGGTTTGGCACTTTGATGCCAAAAGACAGAAGTGGTTAGCCTACTCTGCTGACCCACAAATAGCCAAACGCATTTCAGACAAAAATATTGAAACACTAAAACAGCTCAAAAGTTGGCATGGTTTTTGGATTAAGTCAAAAAAAAATTGGACAATCACCCTCCCTAATAGACAACTAAATTCAGAACCTAGTAACAATAAAAGTGCTGATGTTTTAGAGCTAAAAAAGGGTTGGAACTTAATCTCTTTACCCATAGACACTGTACTCTCTGCTGATATTTTTAAAGGCATGACGGCTTGGAAATACAACAACAAGCAATGGGAACTCGCTGATGACTCTCAACAAGAGCTAGATGTTCCCAAACTCGGACACATTAAAAACTCAGATGGTATTTGGGTTAAAGCCACTCAAGACACAAACATCTCACTCACACAAGAGGCTTCTAAGCTTCATAATTTTGCCACTAAGCAAGAGATGAATGCATACATTAAAGAGATGGCAACACTCTATCAGCGTCCTTACTGTGGCATTGAGCCGTGGATAGGGAATCCAAGAGATATAGCTGTTCCTCTGAATGAAGATACTTTTGCCATACAAGGTGCGAGTAC
The DNA here is from genome assembly GCA_026982175.1 of Campylobacteraceae bacterium. Taxonomy (GTDB): domain Bacteria; phylum Campylobacterota; class Campylobacteria; order Campylobacterales; family Sulfurovaceae; genus UBA1140. Next base: position 635 of record JALSHP010000053.1, on the reverse strand, counting down.
ATCAAATACTAACGCTGTTACTACCAATACGAGTAATACCAACTTGCAAGAAACAAATGTGGATGAAGCAGATATTTTAAAACACAATAACAAAAACATCTTCTATGTGGGAAAATCCTCCAATGGAAGAAGAAATCACATTAACATTAGCTCTTTTGAGAACTTAGCAACACAACAAAAAGAGGTGCTAGAACGCATTAAATTTGAAGAGACTCAAAACATAGACTCCTTTTATTTAGTAGATGAAAAGTTAGTAGTGCTTTCTGAAAGTTATTTAACTTCATCTCAAAGCATTGTAGATATTTTTGATGTATCCAATATTCAAAATATTAAAAAAATATCAAGTTATAATGTAGATGGTTATCTTAAAAACTCTCGTGTGATTGGTGACAACTTATATCTTATCTCTACTTTTAACCCTAGCTATAAGATTACTTACCCTAAAGAGTATATTGAAACTACAAAAATAGAGCCTATTTGTAAAGAGTATCTTCAAGGCTCAACATCTTTTAATGAGACATCTCAACCCTATGAACCTAACAAATATATAGATTGTTATGGCATTCAATATGAAGATAAGCAATACTTCCGTTACAATTATGACAAACCCATTGTAGAGGTCTTAAAAGCACTAC
>JALSHP010000052.1 GCA_026982175.1 Campylobacteraceae bacterium | reverse complement strand
CTCTGACATTAAAAAAATGACTGACTTAGGAAGAGAACAATCCAAACTAAGTAAATTGGTAGAAAAAGCCAATTTATATATAGAGACGGCTAATGCCATAGAAGAGAACAAAGAACTGTTAGGCGATAATGAGCTAGGAGACTTAGCAAAGGAGGAGCTGGCTGAATTAGAGCCTATGCTTCCTCAACTTGAAGATGAGATTAAAGTACTCATGATTCCAAGTGACCCCAATGATGATAAAAACATCATCTTAGAGCTTAGAGCAGGAGCAGGTGGTGATGAAGCTGCGTTGTTTGTTGCCGATGTCTTTAAGATGTATCTACGTCATGCAGAGCTTGTGGGATGGAAAGTTGAGATTATCTCCTCTTCAGATGGAACAGCTGGAGGATACAAAGAGATGATTGCTCAAATTAATGGAGAGGGTGTCTACTCTCAACTTAAATTTGAAGCAGGTATCCACCGTGTACAACGGGTACCTGACACTGAAACACAAGGGCGTGTGCATACTTCAGCTATTACGGTAGCTGTCATTCCAGAAGTTGATGATGTTGAGGTAGAGTTAAAGCCCAATGACATTAAGATGGATGTGTACCGTTCAAGTGGGTGTGGTGGACAATCGGTTAATACTACCGATTCAGCTGTTCGTTTAACGCACATCCCTACTGGTATTGTCGCAGCCATTCAAGATGAAAAGTCACAGCACAAAAACCGTGATAAAGCAATGAAGGTTCTTAAAGCTAGAGTCTATGATGCTTACCTTCAAGAGCAACTAGATGAAACTTCAGCTCAAAGAAAACTGCAAGTAGGAACAGGGTCACGTTCTGAAAAGATTAGAACCTATAATTATCCTCAAAACCGTCTTACTGACCACCGAATTGACTTAACGCTCTATTCTCTTGACCGAATCATGAACGATGGAAACTTAAAATTGGTACTTGACCCACTTAATACCCACGCACAAACAGAAGCGATTAAAGAGGCAGGATTATAATCCTGTCACCCCTGCTTTGTTAAGCAAAAGTTTCATCTCTTTATCCAAAGTCTCAATAGGATAAGCATGGGTATCAATAAACCAAGCCGAATAGGCTAATGCTAAGATTAAAAATACTAAAGAGTGAAAAAAGGGAACACGCTTATTAAAGAGTGTAATCCCCAATGAGTATAACTGATAAACCAATGTCAAAATAATAAAAAGTACAATAGACATAAGCTCTTCACTCGATTTTACATAATGTAAAAAGTACTTAATCGTATCAAGAAATACCTCATACGCCGAAAAATAATAGAGAAAAAAAGTAATAACTATCATGGCGATAAAAAACCTTGACTTTAAAAAAGCATTGATTAAGTTCATTAGAAAAAGAAACATAGTAAAAATTAAAATACCATAAATAAAGAGATGGGTATAGAGTGTAGATAGTTTAACCTCTTTAGAGTTTTCAATGAGAAAAGTATAAATATAGGTAAATTGCCAATTAAAAGCCATCATAAAGAGTATTGCTAAAAAAAGAGCAATAAAAAGTTGTTTTATTATTTGTAAATGCATATTATTCTTTGTTTTTATTTAATACAGAATTATGCAGTAGATAGTATAAATATAAGATTTATTTTTAAAAATTCCTAAAAAATAATATCATTTTGCATAATTTTATCCACAAACAAAGAAGTCAACTACTTAACTTCTTAAAAAACTTGGATTGGCAATCACCTCAAAAGTAAGATTGGTATCTCTTTTGGCTAACGCTTCTTCAATGGTCTCTTTAATTTGAGCAGCTCTTGACATTGCCTCTTTGCTTCTATCAATAATAAACATATGTTGGGTCATATTTTCTCCTACCAACCTGGCTTGTTCTAAAACTTCTTGCATCTGTTCTTCAGAGTCTGCTGAAACACCTTCTGAAATAAAACACATGTTCGTAGAGCTTAACGACTCTTTAATATTAGTTGAGAATCCAAAACTATTCGTACTATTCATACTTTTAATTACCATCGCTTCATCAGCATTATAATGCCCTCTACGAATGTTATCCACACGTTTATAATCATTAGAGATATAGGTAACTTCATTTCCCATCTCTGCTAAAGCTTTTCCACTCAATAAATGATTGTACTCTATTCCCATAACTGTAACTTTCATTGTTTATCCTTTGGTTTTGTTTTGTTGTAGTATTAGTTTATATTAATAAATATAATCTTAACTTAAATATTAGTAATTTAAGTTAAGTTTATATTAAGAAAAAGATTATGGGAATATAATAAAATACTCTATATTAAAAAGCATTTTAATAAAAATATAATATAATATAATTTAACATTACAAATAGTAAAAAATTAAATAAAAAAGGTTATATAAAATAGATGAGAATTATTATACTCTTAATTACATTTATCCTCTCTTCAATTACATTAGCCTATTTTACAATTAAAGAGAAAGCTCCCTTTATCTATACTCAGTACCTAGAAGATATTGAAGCTAAAAAAGCATTACTTGTTTCAGCTAAACCATATAAGAAAAGTAGAAAAGTTTATATACCTTCTCGCTCCTCTATCTTAGGAGAAAGAGAAATTCAAAAACTCTTGCAAGGTAAAGCTATTCAATTTAGTGATAATAACGCTACCTTAGTCGTCAATCCTAGCTTGTATAAAATTGTCAATATTCTTAATCATCTCAATGAAAAGGTCGTATTAAGTATTGAGGCCCATAGTAATACAACAGGTTCAATCCAACAAAATCTTCTTCTCTCTCAACAAAGAGCTGATAATTTAAAAAACTATTTTAGAGAAAAAACCAATCTTACTTTAGTCGTAGCCATTGGGTATGGAGAGATGCTCTCTTTAAAAGAGAAGTTAATAAAACTTAATTTAAAAAGGATTTAATAGTGTTAAATATCATCATTCAAATAGGAGCATATATCTTTATAGCTACGCTCTTAGGCTATTTTTTTGGATGGCTTATTACCCGTATACAATTAAAAAAACAATGTAAAGCAATGGAAGAACGATACGAAAAAGAGATAGCAGCCTTTATATTAGAACGAGAAGATATAACACAAAAATATAAAGAGCTTTTATACGCTTAAAAATAGTTATCCTCTAAAAATTAGAGGGAGCAGGTGTATTGATAATGTTGTAAAACTCACTGCGTGTACGTTGGTCACTTTTAAAGAGACCTCTAAGAGCTGAACTTACGGTAGTAGAATTAATCTTCTGTACCCCTCGCATCTCCATACACATATGCCGTGCATGAACCACAACAGCCACTCCTTTAGGGTTAATAGAATTAGCAATGGCATCCGCTATCTGTTCGGTCATCTGCTCTTGAATCTGTAATCGTCTGGCAAACACATTGACAATGCGTGGAATTTTTGAGAGTCCTACCACTTTACCATCGGGAATGTACGCCACATGCACTCGCCCAATAATCGGCAACATATGATGCTCACAAGTAGAGTAAAATTCAATATCACGCACCACAACCATCTCATCATTCGTTGAAGTAAAGAGGGCTTTGTTTAAAATGGCTTCGGGGTCTTCATGGTACCCTTCGGTTAAAAATTCCCATGCTTTTGCCACACGGCTTGGGGTTTTGAGTAAGCCTTCTCTTCTTGGGTCTTCTCCAAGTAGTTCTAAAACTTTGGTCACAGCACCTTCAAACTCTTCTTGTTTTTTCATTACAATATCCTCATAGCATTTAATTGCGTTATTTTAACATCTTTATATGCTTTTTATTGTATATTTTCTACATTAAAACTTAAGGAATTATTATGCCATTATTAGACAGTTTCACCGTTGACCACACCAAAATGCCAGCACCAGCTGTTAGAGTAGCCAAAAGTATGAGTACACCAAGTGGCGATGACATTACTGTATTTGACTTACGTTTTTGTGTTCCCAATGAAAAGATATTGAGTGAAAGAGGTATTCACACACTAGAACACCTATTTGCAGGGTTCATGCGTGACCACTTAAACTCTAAAAAAGTAGAAATTATTGACCTCTCTCCAATGGGTTGTAGAACAGGATTTTATATGTCTCTGCTTGGAAGTCCTAAAGAGAAAAAAGTAGCCAAAGCATGGAAAAAAGCGATGAAAGATGTTTTAGGCGTACAAAGTCAAAGTGACATTCCAGAACTAAACCTTTATCAGTGTGGAACTTACCAAATGCATTCACTCGATGAAGCACAACAAATTGCACAAGATATTGTGGACGCGGACATTGGTATCATGAGTAATGATAAGTTAAAACTCTCAAAAAAGAAACTCAAAAAGCTAGAAGAAGAAGCGTAGATGTATGACAAAGTACTGCGACCCAAAAAAGAGCTAGTACTTTGTGAAGATGGTTCAAACACACTCTTTTCAAAAGAGTTTAATGAACCATACCACTCCACCAAAGATGGGGCATTGCATGAGTCTTTAGAGAAACATGTAAAACCTGCCTTTAGCCTCAAACAATCTCTCCCCAAACTAAACATTTTAGACCTCTGTTTTGGCTTAGGCTACAACACTTTTGCAACGCTTTACTATATTAAACAAAATAATCTTCAAACAAAAGTACATATACTCTCTCCAGAATTTGATGAAGCACTCATTCACTCTTTAGATAGCTTTGATTTTCCCCCAGAATTTGATTTTTTACAAGCCATTATCAAAGCTATTGCTAAAAATCTATATTATGAAGATGAACAGTTTACAATAGAAATTTTACTAGGTGATGCCAGAGAAGAAGTGCCTAAAATAACGCAAAAAATAGACATTATCTATCAAGATGCCTTTTCCCCTGCACATAATCCTCTACTTTGGACAAGAGAATTTTTTGCAGACATTGCCAAGATTGCCAAAGATGATGCCATCTTAACCACCTACTCAACCGCAGCAGCCATTCGTTTAGGGCTTTATGAGAATGGCTTTTATATTTTTATTCACCGAGCAGAACTGATGAGATTTTCAACCGTGGCTTCATTTAAGATGATTGAGGGATTTGAGTATGTGGATATGGAGCTGAAGAAAATACGTAACACTACAGCCCAAAGTCTAAGAGATAAGGATTATCAATAATGTACAACAAAAAAAAAGAACGACTCTATGTCACCGAACTACTAGAAGATCCTTCCGTAA
>JALSHP010000051.1 GCA_026982175.1 Campylobacteraceae bacterium | reverse complement strand
GACCCCAACACTGAAGTGGTAGCAACCATGGGAAGTAAAGAGGGCTATGTCCATTTGGTTCAAGCCATTACCAACCCTGGTGATGTTGCCATTGTTCCTGATCCAACTTATCCAATTCATTCTCAAGCATTTATTTTAGCAGGAGCGAATGTTGAGAAGATGGAGCTTAAGTTTGATGAAGAGAATTTTGAAGTGGATGAAGAGCAGTTTTTTAATGACTTAAATAATGCCCTTGATAACTCTTTGCCTAAGGCAAAATTTTTGGTTTTAAATTTTCCGCATAACCCTACTACGGCTACGGTTACACCTGAGTTTTATGAAAAAGTTGTTGCATTAGCCAAAGAGAAACGTTTTTATATTATTTCAGACATTGCTTATGCAGATATTACTTTTGATGGGTACGCAACCCCCTCTATCTTAGAAGTTGAGGGTGCAAAAGATGTGGCAGTTGAAGCTTATACTATGTCAAAATCTTACAACATGGCAGGTTGGCGTGTTGGTTTTGTCTGTGGTAACAAAAAGCTCATTGGAGCATTACAAAGCATTAAATCTTGGTTAGACTATGGTATGTTTACCCCTATTCAAGTAGCAGCAACGGTCGCTCTTGATGAACATCATTATGTGCCAGATGAGCAGATTATCCCGCTTTATCAGAAGCGACGTGATGTTATGTTACAAGCATTTGAGAATGCAGGGTGGCATATGGGGAAACCAAGTGCGAGTATGTTTATTTGGGGTAAGATTCCTAAAAGCTGTCAAGCAATGGGAAGTTTAGAGTTTTCAAAAAGATTATTGACCGAAGCTGGAGTAGCAGTAAGCCCAGGGATTGGTTTTGGTAAATATGGTGATATGTATGTGCGTATCGCACTCATTGAAAATGAGAACAGAATTCGTCAAGCAGCGAGAAATGTGAAGCGATTTCTAAAAAAAGTTGAAACTGAAAACAACGCAATAGAAGCGCAATCAAAGGAGAGCTAGATGGTAAGTATAGGCATACTTGGAGTAGGAACAGTAGGGGCGAGTGTTGCGAACATTTTAGAGCAAAATGCTGACATTTTAGAAGCCAGAGCGGGTAAAAAAATTGTCGTTAAGCATGGCGTAGTCAAAAACATGGGTAAAGAGAGAGGTGTAAACATTACGCTTTCTGATAATCCAGCAGATATTATAGATGACCCCGAAATTGACATTGTAGTCGAGCTAATGGGTGGGGTTGAAGAGCCTTATGCACTAGTCAAAAAAGCCTTAGAAAATGGCAAAGCTGTAGTCACCGCCAACAAAGCACTTTTGGCTTACCATCGTTATGAACTTCAAACCATTGCAGGAGATATTCCTCTAATGTATGAAGCAAGTACCGCAGGGGGAATTCCTATCATCGGAGCATTGCGTAGTGGATTAGCTGCCAATCATATCGAGTCCATTCAAGGGATAATGAACGGTACAACAAATTATATGCTTACCAAGATGATTAATGAGGGTGCATTATATGATGAGATTTTAAAAGAAGCCCAAGAGTTAGGGTACGCAGAAGCTGACCCAACCTTTGATGTGGGTGGATTTGATGCTTCTCATAAATTACTTATCTTAGCGAGTATCGCCTATGGGATTGATGCTAAACCTGAAGATATTCTCATTGAGGGGATTGAAAACATTACTGTGACCGATGTTGATTTTGCCAAAGAGTTTGGCTATGAGATTAAATTGCTTGGAATTGCAAAAAAAACAGAATCAGGGGTAGAGCTTCGTGTTCATCCAACCATGATTCCTGCAACAAGCATGATTGCCAAAGTAGATGGGGTCATGAATGCCGTCTCTGTAGTGGGTGACCGTGTAGGTGAAACGATGTACTATGGACCAGGTGCTGGTGGAGATGCAACTGCTTCGGCTGTTATTGCAGATATTGTGGACATAGTTCGTGGAAATGGTGGACCAATGTTGGGTTACAAAAAAGGCTTAGAAGGGGGAGGATTAGAACTTCTTCCTGAAGAGGAGATTGTCACACACTATTACCTACGTATGGAAGTTGATGACCAATCAGGTGTCTTGGCTAAAGTAACCAATGAGCTTGATGGATTTGGTATTTCCATTGAGTCAATGTTACAAAAGCCTCATGTAGAAGATGGTCACGTTAAACTACTTTTTACCACGCATGAGTGTCAAGAAGCTAAGATTCAAGAAGCGATGCTAGCATTTAAGAAGCTTGATTGTGTTCATGGTGAGATTGCGATGATGAGAATTGAAAAGTAGGGCTTTCTATGAAAAAAATATTACTATTAGGAGTGCTTTTAGGGGTGTTGAGCTTTACACTTTTAGATGCAAAAGAAGAGCAAAAAAAACTAAGCCCTATGGATGTCTATAAGCATATGGTAATGGTATTGTCAGACACTTGGTATCTCTCTGAAGAGAAAAAGCAAATTGACACCACTGGAGCATATAAAAATAAAGCGATAGCCCATTTGGTGGGAAATGATGAAGCGATAGGGACACAATATAAGGTGATAGGACGAGGTGCAACCTTAGAAGAAATTCTACTACCTGATACCATGAAATCTATGGTAACCATGTATCACTGTAACTCCTATACAAACTGTACAGAGCTAAGAGCGACACACTATTGTGCCAAACAAAATCAACCAGAGTTTTTGTTAAATTTAGACGAGACAACAGAAAACAAATTTGTTTTTGATTGTAATATGAAAACAGAGTTATGTAATTCAGCTGAAGACCATATTCATAAAATCATACTTGAACTCTCTGATGAAGATGACCATTTAAAAGCCTCTTATCTGGCATGGAAAGATAAAAAATTACGTAAAAAACACTCTATTTATCATTTTGATAGGATGTAACAATATTTTGTTACATCTTAATTGTTAACTTCCTTGAGATGCGTAATCAAAATCTAAAATAATTTCATCGCCTACTTGATATTCCATTCCATCTAGAGCAGATTCAACCTCTTCTCTGATGGCTTTATAGAAGATAATATTTAAGGGGTAAACATAGTTAATTAAGGCACTCTCTAACTTTTTAGTATAGTTTTAAGTAAGGAACTTTTCTTTTGCATTTTGTATTTTTTTGTCTGTACGTGGTATAATCACTCATTCCATAATAAACCCTTTATCTTGGTTAGTGGGTCTTTTTTATTAATAATGGGTCTTTTGTCTGTTTGTTAGGGGTCTTCTGAAACTCACCCCTTAAACAATATTGTACTTAGTTAGATTAACAAAGTACTTTAGAATAGGGGATTGATTGTGGTATTTAGATTAAGTTAGATTGTAAGATGGTGGAGCATAACGGGATCGAACCGATGACCTCTTCGCTGCCAGCGAAGCGCTCTCCCAGCTGAGCTAATGCCCCAATGAATTGGAAGAGTATTGTATCAGAAATAGTGTTAGAGTAGTATTATACTATTTCTGATTTATACAGCGTAAACTTATTTTTTGTAAACTTTTAAAGTATAAATGATTTTTCTAGGACCTGCTTTCTTTTTTACGACAAATCTTGCTTCTCGTGTTCCTTGAGTATTTTGTCCTACAACACCTCTAACTTCTATGTTAAATGTACCCGTATGTGTCTGTCCTGATTTTAACTTTTCAGCAGTTACTAGATGTTTTCTAATACCTGTTAATCTTCTTTGGGTAACTTTAAATTTTGCTCTTGCACGTTTGTCTCCTGAAAGTTCAAGTTCGTAACGGTATTGCCCTCTTTGAAGGTCTAAGGTTTGTACATCTTTTGTATCGCTACCTCTAAGTTGACCTGTGAACGTCCCCATGAGGGTATCTGCTTGAAGGGTAGTAGCTACTACGAGAGAAGTAAGCATTAATCCTAATTTTTTCATTGTAAATCCTTAATGTTTGATAATTGTACTATAGCAATAAAAAATCATTTAAGCGTTCCGTTACGGTTTTCTTTTTTAGTTTGCTATAATTATCACATGTTTAAAAGTTTACAAAATATGCACTATAAATCATTGTTACTCTATGGATTTTATGGAAGTTATATTGTTTTAAATTTAGTGGCAACAATAATAGATTTTTTTATACAAAATTATAGTGATGCTTTAATTGAAATTACTGCAATGGCTGTTGCTGTAATTATGTTTAGGATTTATTTAAAACATAAAAATGAGGAGTTAGCCTCTATTGTATTTATGTGGATGTCAACTTTGGTTATTTTTACTTTTATCATTAATAATGAGTTTCATATTTCAATTATATTTTCTTTACTTATCCCTTTAATTGCATTTATTTTGTTTTCAAGAAAAATGATTATTCTGCACTTATTACTCTATTTTTTTGCTTTAAGCATGGTGTTTATTTATGGATATATGCGTTTTGACAATCATCCTTTTCTTTATGATGTACCCTCAATGAGTGCTTATATTATATCGTTACTCTTTATTTTGGCTTTTGGAGCGTTTTATCATATTGCCATTGAACACTCATATCGTGAACTTGAAGAGGCAAACCGACAAAAGACCTTTTTACTTAAAGAAGTTCATCATAGAGTTAAAAATAATTTAAATATTATCGCTTCTATTTTAGGTTTACAAAAGTTTGAGAGTAGTTCTAAAGAGGTTCATGAGCTTATTGACCAAAATCGTTTACGTTTAGAGTCCATTGCGATGGCTCATGAGATTTTGTATGCCTGTGATAATTTGGCTAACATAGAGTTTAAAGAGTATGTTAAAAGATTGAGCTCACATATTTTACAAGCAGAGAGTAGAAGGCATGAGATAGAGGTTAAAATAGAGGTTGTTACTTTAAAATTAAGCATTGAGAAGATGGTTCAGTTTGGATTGATGCTAAATGAACTGATGACCAATTCATTAAAATATGCTTTTCCAAAGAATAGGGGTTGCATATCTATAGGCTTAAAAGAAGAAGATGAAGAGTTTATCTTCTTTTATGGCGATGATGGAGAAGGTATAGACTTAGATACTTTTCAAAAAGGTTTTGGGTTTTCATTAATTGAAATGGCATCTAAACAGTTAGATGGTCTATTGGAGATAGACCATACACATGGGTTAAGATATAAAATTCGTTTAAAAGGATTGAAGGGATGAAGATATTAATTGTGGAAGATGAATTAATCCCTGCAACGTACCTTAAAAAG
>JALSHP010000050.1 GCA_026982175.1 Campylobacteraceae bacterium | reverse complement strand
TTACAACACCTTCCCTTTCCCACCCATAACAAAAAAACAAAAAGAAGAACTCACAGAACACGCCTTTGCTGTTTTAGATGAACGAGAAAAACACTCCGAGAAAACATTAGCAGAGCTTTACGACCCAAATAAAATGCCAGAAGCTTTAAAAGAGGCACACCATCAGCTTGATTTGGCTGTGGAACGATGCTATAGAAGTAAACCATTTACGAGTGATGAGGAGAGGTTGGCTTATTTGTTTGGGTTGTATGAGGAGATGGTGAAAGAGGAGGGGAAAAATGCTTAGAACAGAAAAAGATATACAGAGTTTATCTGAAAGTATTGAATTAGAATGTAAAGAAGCTATTGGTAGAGACGGACAAGGAGCATTACCACAAAAAACTTTTTGGGAAACCTATTCAGCTTTTGCAAATACCAATGGAGGGACTTTTTTACTGGGAGTTAAAGAAAAACAAGACCATACATTTGAAGTTATTGGTATTTCTAATATTCAAAAGGTATTGGATGAGCTTTGGACATCTGTTGATAATAAACAAACAATTAGTAGTAATTTACTCACACAATCTAATATCAATATTTTGGAAATTGAAGGAAAGTCAGTTATTCAAATTTTTGTTCCTCGTGCATCTCGAAAAGAGAAACCTGTTTACAGAAGAGGGAATCCTATGGAGGGAACTTATCAAAGACTTCATAGTTCAGATAAAAAATGTAACCATGAGATGGTCAAAAGAATGTTAGCAGAGCAACTAGAAGATAGTAGAGATGATAAACTTTTAGAACATTATAATCTTGAAGACATAGAGAGAGATACTTTACGTTTATATCGTCAAACTTATTATAATCGTGACCCTAGTCAAGAGAGGAATACCTATGACGATATAGAGTTTTTACGCAGTATTGGAGGGTGGAAAAAAGAACGTTCTACAGGTAAAGAGGGATTAACTCTTGCAGGGTTATTGATGTTTGGTAAACTCATGAGTATTCAAGAAGAGTACCCTAGTTATATGTTGGATTATCAAGAAAGAGCAGAAGCTAAAACGGAACGCCGTTGGATAGACCGTATAACTTTAGATGGAACATGGTCGGGGAATATCTTTGATTTTTATACAAGGGTTAATCGTAAGCTTACATCTGATTTGAAAGTTCCTTTTGTCTTAAAAGGAGATAAATCAGAAGCCAGGACTCCTGTCCATGATGCTTTACGTGAAGCATTGGTTAACTCTCTTGTTCATGCAGACTATAGAGGGAAAGCTTCTGTACTTGTGGTGAAGCGTCCTGATATGTTTGGGTTTAGGAATCCTGGAACCATGCGTATTTCAATAGAACAAGCAATTAGTGGGTACGAACATGATTGTAGAAATGAAAAACTACATCAGATGTTTCATTTTATAGGTTTAGGTGAAAGAGCTGGTTCAGGTATTCCAAATATTTTTGCATGGTGGGATGAACAACATTGGCGACGACCTTATCTCTATGAAAAGCTTGAACCTTATGACCAAACACTCTTAGAGCTTCGTATGATAGATTTACTTCCTAGTAATATTATAGAAAAATTAAAAATCTTGATGGGAGAAAAGTTTGAAACTTTGGATAATACAGAACGTTTAATTACAGCCATAGCTTTTAGTGAGAATACAGTAACCCATGCAAGACTAAAAGAGATATCTCAAGAACATCATCATGATTTATCACAAAAACTAGCAAGGTTAGTAAGAGATGGACTATTGACTTCACATGGATATGGACAAGGTACAGTTTACTTTTTATCGAATGAATCACTTTTAACGCCTGATGATGTTTTTGGTACTAAAACAGAAAGATTTTCAGAAGCTCTAGGTGTAAGCTCTAGGGGTATGGGGGTAAGCTCTGGGGGTTATGTACATGATGGGTTAAATTTTCCTATTTATGATAACTTATCAAAGATGAATGAAAGTTTAAAAGAGAAGCTTTATCTCATCTCCTCTCCTCTCTTAAAAAGTCAGCGATATCCTAAAGATAAATTAAAAATTATAGTAAAAGAACTATGTAGTCAAAAGTATTTAACCTTATCTGTATTGGTTGAGTTGTTGAGTAGAAATGAAGATTATATACGCAAGGATGTACTAAATCCAATGGTTGAGAAGCAGGAACTAATAAGAGCTTTCCCCCAAACACCCAATGACCCTAGACAAGCATACACCTCAACTTATAACAAAACTTAAAAAGGAAACCCATGCCAAATCTAGTAAATGTAACCTACGCCCAAACAGGAAAAAGCAAATCAACCAATGCCTTTGGTATGAGAGCGATGCAAAGTCGTGCTTATGATGCACGAAATGCTCAATATCTGCTCTTAAAAGCTCCTCCTGCTTCGGGGAAATCTAGGGCTTTGATGTTTGTGGCACTTGATAAACTTGAAAATCAAGGGATTAAAAAGGTTATTGTGGCTGTTCCTGAACGCTCTATTGGTTCTTCTTTTGCTCCTACTGATTTAATGCGTTATGGGTTTTATGCCAATTGGGAAGTGAGTGAGGCGTTTAATCTTTGTACTTCATCAAATAATAAAAGTAAGGTAGAAGCTTTTAAAAAGTTTTTAAAAAATGATGAAAAGATTTTAGTATGTACCCATGCCACGCTTCGTTTTGCTTATGATGCTTTAGATGAGTCGGCTTTTGATGGAACACTTTTAGCCATAGATGAGTTTCATCATGTATCTGCCGATGGAGAGAACCGATTGGGGGAGTTGATTCGCTCTCTTATGGAAAAATCTACAGCTCATATGGTAGCGATGACAGGGTCGTACTTTAGAGGAGACACTGTTCCTGTACTTTTGCCTGAAGATGAAGAGAAGTTTAAAAAAGTAACCTATAATTACTATGAACAACTTAATGGCTATGAGTTTTTAAAGTCCTTGGGGATTGGGTATCATTTTTATCAAGGGCGTTACACTTCAGCGATAAGTGAGGTTCTTGATACTGATAAAAAAACTATTTTACACATTCCCAATGTCAACTCTGGGGAATCAACGAAAGACAAACTCAAAGAGGTTGATACCATTTTAGATATTGTGGGTTTGGTGCAAGAGGTCACAGATGAGGGAATTATTATTGTTAAACGCCATAGCGATGGAAAGCTTTTAAAAGTGGCTGACTTGGTCAATGATGAGCCAAAAAGTCGAGAAAAGGTAGTCTCTTATCTTAGAAATATAAATAGCATTGATGATATGGATTTGATTATCGCTTTGGGCATGGCAAAAGAGGGATTTGATTGGGAGTATTGTGAACATGCTTTAACCGTTGGGTACAGAAGTTCTTTGACTGAGATTATACAGATTATTGGTCGTGCAACGCGTGATAGTGAAAACAAAACCCATGCCCAGTTTACCAACCTCATAGCCCAACCCGATGCCCATAATGATGAAGTGAAACTCTCTGTAAATAACATGCTCAAAGCAATAACAGCTTCACTTCTTATGGAACAAGTTTTAGCCCCTAGTTTTAAGTTTAAGCCACGATTTGAAAATGACAAAGAGCCAAACAAAAAGGGAGAGATAAAAATAAAAGGCTTTAAACTTCCTACAAGTCAAAGGGTGGGAGATATTGTCGCATCAGATTTAAATGACCTAAAAGCGACCATTTTACAAGATGTTGATATGTTAAAAGCCATGCCAGGAAATGTAGATGCAGAAGTCATAAACCAAGTGTTAATACCTAAGATTATAAAAGTGAAATATCCTGAACTCAATGAGGAGGAGTTAGAGTCTTTGCGTCAATATGTAGTGGTAGATTCAGTGGTTAAAAATGCAGAGATAAAAGAGGAGGGAGACAAAAAGTTTATACGCATGGCTGATAAGTTTATTAATATAGATGAGTTACACATAGATTTAATAGACCAAATAAACCCTTTTCAAAAAGCTTTTGAGGTTTTATCAAAATCTGTAACGACTGGTGTGTTAAAGCTTATTCAAGAATCCATAGAATCCACAAGAATAAGCATGAGTGAAGAGGAGGCTGTCATTCTTTATCCTAAAATAATCGAATTTAAACAAGAGAAAAATAGACTACCCGATATAAATACCTTAGATGCCCTAGAGAAACGTATGGCAGAAGCACTTATCTTTTTAAAAAACCTCAAAAGAGAGCGAATGCATGGCTAAGTTTTCACTTGATGATATTTTAGATAACGACCCATTAGGGCTTTTGGGAGAGCTAAAAGCTAAAAATCCTATTGTTACGGCTGATGATAGATTGATTGCCTCTTTTGAAGAGATAAATAACTTTTTTGAGTTAAAAGGAAGAGAACCTATAAAGTCTGATGATATGAATGAGAGAAAGTTATATTCACGATTAATGGGCTTTCGTGAAGATGATACAAAATCTGTATCACTTAAAAGTTATGATAGATTTAATCTGCTTAAAAAAGTGTCTTCTATTGAAGATATTTTAAACAGTGATATTTTAGGCGTTTTTGAGGAAGAGGAGGATATTTTCAGACTTAAACATATTTCTAAAGTAACCACTATGCCAAGTTATGTCGCTTCACGAAAAAGTTGTAAAGATTTTGAAAAATTTGAAGTTCTATTTAGGAATTGTCAAGCTGATTTAAAAGCAGGTAGGCGAAAATTGATTAAATATCAAAATGAATGGCAAATTAAAAAGGGGTATTTTTTTGTTTTAAAAGGAGTTCTTCTTTATGTCGTTAAGGTAGGAGAGATATTTGAGAGTTCAGGAAAAAAGAATGCACGACTTCATGTAGTATTTGAAAATGGAACTGAATCTGATATGTTGCTTCGCTCTTTGTCTGCTGAACTTTATAAAGATGGAAAACGCGTAACAGAGTATGATGAGAAAGCTTTAGATGGACTCTATAAGGTAGAAGATGAAGATAAAAAGAGTGGTTTTATCTATATCCTTACATCAAAAAGTAGTGATGATAGAATCGTGACAAAAAAGAACTTATATAAAATAGGTTTTTCAAAAGATGAGGTAAAAGAGCGAATTAAAAATGCTAAAAATGAGCCAACATATTTAATGGCAGAGGTTCAAGTAGTGGCTATCTATAAATGTTTCAATATGAATTCTAGAAAATTAGAGCAACTGCTACATAAGTTTTTTGGAGAGGCTTGTTTAGATATTG
>JALSHP010000049.1 GCA_026982175.1 Campylobacteraceae bacterium | reverse complement strand
TCTGACTTATTTGAAACAAAAATAAAATAAATGTTCTTTAGCTCATCTATATCTTGTATTTCTTTTATTTTATCTATCCATAAAGATAATGTCTTCCATAAATCACTATCTGCTGTTGTTAAATTTTTAATTTGATTATTTGTATTTTTTTGAATACTATGTTTTAATTGACATAATAATAATTGGTCATCATTTTCAATATGTACATCTTCTTCAACTTCAAAACCTACAGTATCTCCTACTTTCATTCTTAGAAGAGATAATAAAAAATAAAAGAACTGATATTCAAAACCTATTAATTTATCATCAGCATTTGTATTACTCATATAGAAGTCCATTAGTTATAAAGTTTAATTCATTATACAAAAGCTATTTAGACATTGCAAACAAAAAAACATAAAATCAAAGTTTTTTACACAAAAAAAGAAAAAAAGAAAATAACAGTTAGATTTTAAAATATTATCTCATAATAAAAAATATATACTTTAGAAAAGAAAGATTTTTACTCACATTTAGAAATTAGAATCAGCCATAATAGACTTATAACTTATCTATCCAACATACGACCAACATCATCAAAAACTCTCAAAGCCAAACTGTAAAACTCTTTCGCATCTTCTATTGTTGGTTGCCCATAGGGTAAAAGTCCTAAATCTCCTGGGTATCTTGAATCTATGGCTACATGCCCTCTTGGTTCTCGTATGGTTCTGGAAACTTTTAGATAGAGTTGATTTTTTTCTTTCCAACTTTGTGGCATAAAGTCATCATTTGTTACAACATACAAATCTATATCACTATCTTTATGGGGTGTGCCATAAGCTGAAAGCTAAGGGATCAAACAAGTAAACTCCATAAATAACTTTTACCCAACTTCTGATATCCTATTTTAAAATACTCATAGGTTAGAAATAAATTCAGCAGTCGTTATTCATACATTTATTTCCCTTGATAAAAACAACAACAAAAGAGCAAGAAGTCTATAGAAAAGGATAAAGAATGAAAGAAGAGTACGATTTTTCAAATGGAGAACGAGGTAAGTTTTACAATAAAAATGCCACTTTCAACCTGCCTATCTATCTTGAACCAGAGATAGAAAGTTTTATTGCTAAATTGGCAAAAGAGCAGAAAAAAAATATAAGTGAAATTGTAAATGCTTTACTTTTTAAAGACAAAGAGCTTATTGAGTTTATGCGTGTACGGTAGGGTAAATTTCCTATCTTTAGAGTCAGACCTGAACGAAACCGAACAAATTGCTGTGGTGAAGTTTAACAAAGATTTGATTGATGAAGATGAGGTGCGTGGAATGTTACACAAGGCTTAGAAAAAATAAGGTGATTTTCAAATCACCTTAAATAAAAGAAGTTAAAAACTATTGAAGTTAAAAACTATTTTCGATTTAGCTCTATCCCTGGCTCATTTGCTGTACCAATATAATCACTAACCGTACTAAATTGGTACTTTACAAAACCACCAATAATAGCGAAAACTACTAAGCCTAAAATAATAAGCCGTATCGTTCTTTTTTTCTCTGGGGTTTCGTTGTTATTGTAGTCATCAATCGTATCCATATTTGGTTCATCTGTTAATCTCATTTTTGCTCCTTGTTTGTTAATGTCTCTTCTGTTACTTCTATTGTACCATAACGCTTTTCATACGCTTCTAAACGCTCTAGCTTTTTAAAATGGTTAAGATTATGTCCCACAAATTTGAGCGATAACCAAACCGTAATCGGTAGACTTATGTACCAAATTATTTCACCTAAATACTCCATCTGCTACTCCTTATAATTTTAGTAATGATGTGGGTCACTTTTGACCTCGTCAATGCTCATTTTTGTTTTGTCCATTGAACGCCAGACCATGAAAATATAGCCAAATACCACAGGTACAAGGAGTGAAACCACACTCATGACCGAAAGTGTATAATAACTCCCCGAACTATTTTCAATGGTAAGAGAACTCTGCAAATCAGCTAGTGACGGGTAGAAAGCTGTATGGTTCACGCCCAATACAAAAAGTAACGTCGTAATGGCTAAAATCGTACCAATCCCTACATACCAAATGGCATCTTTTTGCTTTTGATTTAATGCTCTATAGAGACCATAGAGGAGCATTGAAACCCCCATCAATAGCGTAAGCATTAAAATAGGATACGCCAAAAAGTTATGTAAGATTTTCATCGACTCTACATTAACCACTTTCGTCATCTCATCATAATTGTAGCCCTCTTGAAAAAGCATCATTCCTACTACCCATAAAAAGAGTGCTAAAAATATCAAACTATTATTTTTGAGTGTTTGCAAGATTCTAAGTTCAATATGTTCTTCATCAAGATTGTTGTAAAAATAAAGCACCCCTAAGATGCGAGAGAGAGCTAGTAACATCACACCAAAAGCCAAGTTAAAAGGGCTTAAGAGTGCTTCTAAGCCATAGCTTGACTTTGTCCAGTGAGACAAATTCATCTCATTGACCATGAAGTTTCCTCCCGTATAAAGTGTCGCCAATGCCACACCAATTAAGAAGATACCTAACGAGCCATTGATAAAAAGTAATGTTTCATAAAATCTATGACCAAAGAAGTTGTTGGGTTTTTTACGATACTCATACGATACAGCTTGAATAATGAAGCAGAATAAAATTGCCATCCATACAAAGTATGCACCCCCAAAACTCACCGAATAAAAGAGGGGAAAAGCCGCAAAAATTGCCCCACCAAACATAACCAAAGTAGTAAAAGAGAGTTCCCATTTACGCCCAAGGGAGTTGATGATTAAATCGCGTTCATCCTCTGTTTTGCCTAAAGTATACAACAAGGTTTGCCCACCTTGAATAAAACTCATGAAAACAAAAAGCCCACCAAGTAGGCTAACAATGAACCACCAATAGAGTTCCAAATGATAAAGTGTAATAGAATCAAACATCTTAATGCCCTCCTTTTGGTCCAAGATTTATCTGTGTAAACATGATTTTAATTTCAGCTATGAGTAAGCCTGTAAATAAGATAGCAAAGAGCCAAAAAGTAATCATGACAGAAGTTGATGCCACATTAGAAGCTGCCATTCCCACAGGTAATAGGTCTTGAATAGCCCATGGTTGTCGCCCTGCTTCAGCAACTATCCAACCTGCTTCTTGTGCCACATAACCTAAAGGAAGTGTCATAAGCATTAACCTTAAAAGCCATCGTTTCTTCTCTATCTCATTAATCATGGCAAAATAGAGGGTCATAATAAACAGCACCAAAAACCATGTTCCTAAGCCCACCATGGTGTGAAAACTGTAAAAGGTCAAGGCAACATTAGGCACGGCATCTTCAGGTTTTTGTAGATACCCATAACCCATATAGGCTTGATTTTGCTCAAAAATAACCAAAGCTTCTTTCGCTTTTTGAGAATTGTTTTCTTTTTTATATTTTTTATAATCACTCAATGCCTCAACAGCGAGTTTCCCTTTTTCCATCTTTTGAGCAACACTCATAATCTCATGTTTTTCATTGCCATACACCAAGTCATGAATTCCTGGTACAAAAGCAGAAAGGGAGTGATAACCCAAAAAAGACAAGGCATTGGGAATCTCTACTTTAAAGTGAAAAGGTGCTTTTTCATCACCCAAAACTTTGGTATTATCTAACAGACCAATAACAATAATCCCTGCTCTCTCTTCTCCTTTGTAGAGTCCCTCCATAGCAGCTAGTTTCATGGGTTGTTGTTGTGCCACATTAAATGCCGACTCATCACCACTTGTGAGTAAAAAGAGTGAAGTAAGAAGCCCAAAAGAAGAAGCAACAATAATACTACGTTTCGCAAAAAGTACCTCACGTTTTTTCAGTAGATACCACGCACTAACACCAATGACAAAAAGAGAGGCTAAAACATACCCACTACTCACCGTGTGGAGAAATTTACTCACCGCATTGGGGTTAAAGAAAACAGCCCAAAAATCTTCCATCTCATTTCGTGCCGTATCAGGATTAAAGTGCATTCCCACAGGGTGTTGCATCCAACCATTGGCGACCAATATCCATAAAGCCGAGAGATTTGAGCCAATCGCAACCAACCATGTAGAGGTTAAGTGCATTTTTTTACTCACTTTGTTCCATCCAAAAAACATCACAGCAAAGAAAGTAGATTCCATAAAAAATGCCATCAGCCCCTCAATGGCAAGTGGTGCACCAAAAATATCACCCACAATCCAAGAGTAGTTTGACCAGTTTGTGCCAAACTCAAACTCCATAATAATACCCGTAGCCAAACCAATTGCAAAGTTAATGGCTAAAAGCCCCATCCAAAATTTGGTGGTCTTTTTCCACCACTCATCACCTGTTTTGACATAAATTGTCTCCATAATCGCTACAATAAATGTTAGCCCCAAAGTCAATGGCACAAAAAGCCAATGGTAAAGTGCCGTTAATGCAAACTGTGCTCTTGACCAATCAATCAATAGCTCACTATGTTCCATCATCTCATTCTCCTTTTTCTATTATTTATTGCTTAAATGTTCTAAAACATAATCAGCACGTTGGGCGTCTGTCTCAAAATTTGTTGCTAAAAAATTTGGAAAAAAGAGCCACTTCATGACAACAAGAAGCACAAAGAGCTTAATAAGTATCAACATCCATAGACGCTTACCCAATTTCATGTTTTTAAACCCTTCTACATAAAATAGAAAGATTTTTTGCATTAATTGAAACACCTCTCGCTCCTTTTTAAACATATGTCAAAAATAATATCACTTTTTTTGTCATATGTCAAGTAATTAAAATTTATGCTATAATTTGACATGGGACGAGATAAATTAAAACGGACATTACAATTTAAGCCAAAATATAAAGCCTTTACTAGCAATGAGGGGAACAATGAAACAGTGATTGAGCTTCTACATGAAGAGATGGAAGCACTTTATCTCATGGATGCCAAAGAGCTTTATCAAGCAGATGCAGCCAAAGAGATGGGAATTTCACGTCCTACTTTTGCGACCATTATTAAAAATGCACGGCAAAAAATAACGATGATGCTCATTACAGGGGCTTCCTTAAAAATTGTTGATGAAAAAAATGATTTGTTGGTGATGATTCCAAGCGATTCAAACAAGAGCATTGTCAACAGTACCCCAGAAGCAAAGTTTCTTTTGATTTACCATCTTCAAAATAGTAAGATTATAAAAAGAGGGCATCTTCTCAATCCTGCACAAAAAGAGAAAA
>JALSHP010000048.1 GCA_026982175.1 Campylobacteraceae bacterium | reverse complement strand
TAGGGGTCTTGGACAAAGAGGTTAAAATCATTCCAACAGTAGCACGTGAAGTGTTTGATGTCACAGGAGCAGGGGACACGGTCATTGCCTCTTTGGCAGTGGCACTTTGTGCAAAACTGAACATTGAAGAGGCGTGTGAATTTGCCAACAAAGCCGCTGCTGTGGTGGTGGCAAAAGTGGGTTCAGCCACGGTAAGTCTTAATGAAGTAGAGGAGTATGAACACTCACTCAACCAAGGGCAATCGGAGAGTAAAATCAAAGATTTTGAGCAGATAGAACGCATTGCCAAGCGTTTAAAAGCACAAGGGCGTAAAATTGTCTTTACCAATGGCTGTTTTGACATACTTCACCGAGGTCACGCGACCTATTTACAAAAGGCTAAGGAGTTGGGTGATATACTTATTTTAGGACTTAATTCCGATGAGAGTATTCGTCGTTTAAAAGGTGAAACACGACCCATTAACAACTTAGAAGACAGAGCTTTTTTAATTGGGGCATTAGAGAGTGTTGATTTTGTTGTGCCATTTACTGAAGATACGCCTTATGAATTAATAAAACGCATTACTCCAAATGTTTTGGTTAAAGGAGCAGACTATGAGGGCAAAGAAGTTGTCGGTTCAGATGTAGCCGATGAGCTTGTACTCATTGAGTTTGTTGCAGGGAAAAGTACCACAAATTTAATAGAAAAAATAGGAAATAGGGAAACATGTTAAAAATGATAGAAAATGAGCTTCAAGCTCATAAAGCAACCATAGAAAAAACCATAGAGCAGATGATACCTCAAATTGAAAAGGCTTCAAAAATGCTAGTAGAGACACTAAAAAGTGGAAACAAAGTATTACTTTGTGGAAATGGAGGTTCAGCCTCTGATGCACAACACATTTCAGCTGAATTGGTAGGGCGTTACAAAACAGAACGGCGAGGACTTCCTGCCATTGCATTAACTACCGATACCTCTGCCTTGACTGCCATTGGTAATGACTATGGATTTGACAGAATTTTTGACCGACAAGTAGAAGCCTTGGTCAATGAGGGAGACTTGCTCATTGGCATCTCCACTTCAGGTAACTCTTTAAATGTTCTTTCAGCCTTACTTTTAGCCAAAGAGATGGGAGCAAAAACTTTGGGGCTTTCGGGAAAAGGAGGAGGAAAACTAAACTATGCTTGTGATGTCAATTTAGTCGTCCCCTCAGAGGACACCCCAAGAATTCAAGAGATGCACATTCTTATAGGGCATATTTTTTGTCAAGGGGTTGATGATGGGGTTTGTGTGTAGTAATGAGAATAGATAAAAAAAACCTTTTTATTGTGAGAACCCCTCTACAACTTTTTAATGCGATTGAAGCTAAAAAAAGATTTCATCGAGAAGATAGTAATATTCTCTTTTATCAATATCAACGTAAAATAGATAAAGAATTAATGGAAAAATTAATTATTGATTCAGAGTGGGAGGAGGTGATTGCTTATCCTCTAACTTGGAGTCGAAGGATTTTTTTACCACTCTATTTAAACCCCATCATAAAAAAGCATGGTTCTATTAATCATGGCTATCTAGGAGCATTTAACAGTATTGTCAATTTGCTCATAAATACCGTTACTCCTCAAAAAATAATCATTTTAGATGATGGTACTAAAACATTAGGGATTGCGAACAATATAGCCAGAGGGGATGTAAATAGAAAAGAGAATAGTCTCAAAACCATACGTAATAAAATTTTTAATTTAGACCGTAGTTATCTGTATGAGGCTTCTTTTTTTACGATTTATACTTTAGAAAATTATAAAATAGACAATGAAATAATTTTAAATGATTATCGTGAATTTAAAAAGGTGTTAGCCTCATATCCTCAAGAAGAGCTAGTCTATTTTATTGGAACAAATTTAAATGAAAAAATTTTAAGCTCAAATCAATCTTTTGAAGAGAATCTAAAAAAAGTAGTTGATTACTATAAAGGTAAGAAATTTATTTATGTTGCACATCGTTATGAAGATTTAAATTATCTTGAAACATTGGCTAAAAAATATGCTTTTGAAGCGATTAGATTTCAAAATATTTTAGAAGTTGAAATTACGAATGGAGGGTTTATTCCTATTGAATTTTCAACTTTCGGTTCATCTGCTATTGAAACATTACCTTTGCTTTTTTCCCAAAGTAAGTACCGTATTTTTGAAATTTCTTCCAAAGATATTTTACCCAAAAAACAAGTAGCAATGAAAAACCTTTATGAAAATTTTAAGGAAAAAGCTTATGAGATTATTTCTCTATAAAACTACAAATATGTTCTTCTAATGATTTAAAATGAACTTCATTTGGGGTTTTCCAATCCCCTTTGATTAAATAATCTTCAATAAGGTAGTGTAGAAATTTTTTTATATTTTCCTCTTCTATTTTCCATTTATCTATTTGGGTAAGAATTTGTGTTAATCTCTCTTGGCTGGGTGCAGATTTAGTGATACCCTCTATGTCGTAAAAAGCTTCACCTAAAATAATGACTTTTTTATTAAAAAGAAGGCTTTCAAGTCCTACACTTGAATTAATAGTAACAATCGCTTGAGCATTCTCTATTAAGGTTTGAGTGGCATAGCTGTTTGCAAATTGAATATAGGGGTTCTCTTGTGCTTGTTGATGAAGAGGTGCATAGTTCATCTCTCTTTCAGAGGGGTGTTCTT
Source organism: Campylobacteraceae bacterium (assembly GCA_026982175.1). Classification (GTDB taxonomy): domain Bacteria; phylum Campylobacterota; class Campylobacteria; order Campylobacterales; family Sulfurovaceae; genus UBA1140. The sequence goes on along the minus strand of JALSHP010000048.1, from coordinate 2,544 downwards.
TGAGTACAAAATTTATTTTTAGCTCTTTGGATAGTTTATTTATAAGATTAAAAAGTTGCTCCATATTTTTTATCCAGCGACCATGATAGATAACTTGGGTATCAAAATTAGTTTGAAAAGGAACAAAAATATATTTGAGAGGAAGTTCTTCTTGGCTTTTTATGCGTTTCCCCAACTCTTTTCGTTGATTTAATTTCTTGGGTGCTGTAAAAGTGGGCGTGATATTTTGATAAAATTTAATATTTCGAGGAACAGAGTTACTAGCATTAACGCCTTTTAAATCAAGAACCGTTGTATTTGGAAATAGCCCATTTTCAAAGTAAAAACATTTTATATCTAACGCTTTTGCTACACTTAAAGCGATGAGTTCAGGAAATTTTTTGCCATTCCACAGACCAACAATATCAACTTTTTGCTTATTCATCTCTTTCTCATAAGCATTGGCAATAAAAGGGGTAATAAACTTTATATATTTTTTATAGATATTTTTATAGAGTCTATTAGGGTATTTCATCTCAATTTCACGGAATTTTTCCTCAAATACAGCTTCAAAATTGAAACGTTTTTTTATATTAAGCACTTCTCCTATATTAAATGAGATAGGATTAGCAATGACCATAACATTTAAGTTAAGATTTTTTGCTATCTCATTAAAATATTTTGTACGACTTCTACTGCTAGAGATGAGTAAGATATTTGGCATTTATTCCCTCCTTTTTTGAGATACTTTGAGTTGTGATTTAATTTAATAAAGTTATCTCTTCTTTTATAAATTGTTGTTCTATATATTTAATAGGCTCTTTAAATTTAGCATTAATATCTTGAATATCTAATTTAAAAAAAGTATATTTACTTGGATATAATACTTTTAATGCTTGAATTCAAGTTTTGCTTCAATATCATTTAATGCTTGTAGTGGGCTTCTGATTAAAAATAAGTTTATATGCATTAATTAAACCTATCCCCAAACTCATAATCCCTATCAGCCACTTTTCCCAAAATATCCCCCAAATACTTAGGGTGCATCCCATGCCCAGGTCGAACACTTCGTATGTTCTCTTCTGTCAAAATATCTCCTTTCTTTATATCTTTAGCCACATAAAGACTTCTACTAAACTGTCTTGATTTTTTCTTTTTTTCTGTCATAGAATAATCCACTTTACCAAGTAACTTTTCGGTATCTCTAATCGCTTTTATCATAGTTTCAAACTCTTCTTTATCCATAGAAAAGTCAGCATCAGCCCCACCAATGGACTTATCTAAAATAAAATGTTTCTCTATGACCTTCGCACCCAATGTTACAGCCACGATGGGAGCAGTTGAACCTAAGGTATGGTCTGAAAATCCACTTACTACACCAAAGGTTTCAGCTATATTTGGAATGGTTTTCAAATTTGCCTCATCAAGTGGAGCAGGGTAAGCCGAGGTGCATTTTAGTAAAATTATATCTTCATTTCCCTCATTTCTACAAATATCAACGGCATCTTGAATCTCATCAATGGTAGCTATACCTGTTGAGATTATCATAGGTCGCCTTTTTGATGCAGTGTAGCGAATGAGTTCATAATCTGTAATCTCAAAAGAGGCTATTTTATAGGCACTTGGCTCAAGTTGCTCTAAAAAATCAACTGCACTTTTATCAAATGGAGAAGAGAAGATGTCGATCCCTATCTCTCTAGCATATTCAAATAACTCTTTGTGCCACTCCCAAGGAGTGTATGCTTCTTTATATAAATCATACAATTTTTTACCGTCCCAAAGTGTGCCACCTTTGATGATAAAATCTTCTTTATCCGAATCTAAAGTAAGGGTGTCTGCTGTATAAGTTTGAAGTTTAATACAATTTGCCCCTATCTCTTTGGCTACTCTTATGGTGTCTAAAGCATTTTGCAAACTTCCATTATGATTTGCACTCATCTCTGCTATGATGTAAGTGCCATCTTTTTCTAAATTAAAATTACCTATTTTCATAGTTTAGCTCCATAATTAGTAAGTCCTTTTTTTTCTCTATGACCATAAAATCAAATCTTTCATAAAGTTTTATCGCTTTAATATTTGTTTCAAAAACTTCAGAAATTAATTTTTTGACTTTTAATTTTTCAAATCCATAGTTTAATATCTCTTTCATTAGTAAGCTACCAACACCTTTTATATCAGGATTGCTATAGAGTCCAATATGTGCGGATGAAGCAGTTATCTTCGTAAAATCAATAACCCCAATATAGCTATTCTTCTGCTTAACTAAAAAATAAACTCTATCTTTTTTTGAAGATAGTGAATCAATGTAGCTTAAATGATTTTCTAAACTTATGATGCTGGTTGAGAACATCCATTTTCTTATGCGTTCATCATTTCGCCACTTTAAAACCAGTTCTTTCTCATATAAAGAGAGTTGTGTAAAGTTTAGTAGTTCTATAGCAAGTAGATTGCTTAGAGCTTCATCTGAAAATTCAGACAAAACTTGATGCCCTTTCTCTTTTAGATAATAATAAATATCCTCTTGATTATTAGCTGTCTTAATGGCTATAAAAGGCGTATCTAAAA
>JALSHP010000047.1 GCA_026982175.1 Campylobacteraceae bacterium | reverse complement strand
GGAAGAGGTAAAAACACGGATGCTACAAGCTGATTCATGGCGAGAGACTTGCCCTGTTCATCTGAACGATTTACGTTATATTAATGTGAACCATTTAGATTTTAATGGAGAGACTGTTTCGGGTGAAATCATTGTTCACAAAGAGGTAGCTGATGAGCTGGTGAACATCTTTGCTGAACTTTACGAGATTGCTTATCCCATACGCCAAATGCGTTTGGTCTCCGATTTTAATGCCGATGATTGGGAGTCGATAGAGGCAGACAACACCTCAGCTTTTAACTGCCGACCTGTGACAGGGAATAAGAAAAAATGGTCAAAACATGCCTATGGAAGAGCCATAGACATTAACCCCATAGAGAATCCTTATGTTTCACGCAAAGGTCATATTTCTCATAAAGCGTCATGGCAATATAAAAAACGCCGACACAGAAAAGAGACCCCTGCTGACAAAGCGGTGTTATTAAAGTATGATAAAGCAACCAAAATTTTTAAAAAATATGGCTGGAGTTGGGGTGGTGATTGGCGAAGCATTAAAGATTATCAGCATTTTGTGAAGAAGTAGTAAAGGAGTCATCATTATTAAAAGACTTGATAGCAAAAATCATTTGATTTTTCAACAAAACTACCCTTACTTTTTAAAAAAAGGTTCAGCTAAATCTTTTCAAGCCACTTTGGGGATAGGTGGTAATATTGGGGATGTTAAGCGACGTTTTAACCACCTTTTTATTTATCTAAAAAGCTCTCCTTTGGTGGAGGTGGTAGAGACTTCTCCTATTTTAAAAAACCCTCCTTTTGGTTATTTGGAACAAGATGAGTTCTATAATGCATTAATAATTGTGAAAACTTGTTTGCGTCCTAAAGCACTTTTACGCTATATTTTGCATATAGAAAAAAGGTTTGGAAGAAAACGCTCTTTTCCTGATGCACCACGCACTTTAGATATTGACATGATATTTTATGAAAACGTGACAATGAACACAAAAGCGTTAACCCTTCCTCATCCTGCTTGGAGGAGTCGAAGCTCGGTAGTTATTCCTCTGACCTATTTAAAAACTAAAATCTAAATGGAAACTAATGTCGAAAAAAAAAGAGGAAAAGCTTTTAACTGTTGAGGATGTTCGGGCATTAAGAGAAGAGATAGCGTTAATGCATGGTGCATTGGCAAAAGATGTTTTGGAACATGTGCCACTCATTAAAAAAGTGGTTGATCGATTTGTAGAAAAAGGACTAGAGTCTGTTTGGGTTGAGAAACTTTTAGCAGGTTTAGCTGGGTCATCTTTGGAAGAAGATGAAGAGATATTGGTCGCTTATGTTTTAGAGGAGTTAGATGCCCTGCTTAGTGTAATTTCTGAAGATAAAGATTTAAGTAAAACCATTCGTATTGTTGTTGGTGCTACAGGCATTGGCAAGAGTTCATTGGTAGGGAAATTGTCGGCACGATATAAATACTTTTTAAAAAAATCTCATAGCGTAGCATTTGTTAATTTTGACCAACATAAAGTAGGGGCAGAGGAGCAACTTGCAAACTACTCTGAAGCCATGCAGATACCTCTTTTGGCTATTTTAGAGCTTTTAGAGGATGAGTATGATGTGATTTTTGTCGATACAGCAGGGAGTGGAGGAGATGCCTTGGATGAGTTAGAAAAATTTATGGGCTTCATAGGAAACTATACGGACTATAAAATTGAAATTCTATTGGCTCTCTCAGCAACTTCTAAAATGCGTGACTTAGAGAAGATTTATCAGGCATTTGCTAAGTTAGATATTAAGAGTTTTATCTTAACAAAGTTAGATGAGACGACTGATTTATCAGATATTATTAACTTTTTAATCAAAGTGAAAAAGCCTATAAGCTATATCTCGACAGGGCAGAAGATACCTGAAGATTTAGAGGTGGCAAGTAAAGAGTATATTTTAAATCGGTTTATGGAAGATTAATTCAATAAAATGGGAAAAATAATGAAAAAGCAAAAAATATTGGTCGGAATGTCTGGTGGAGTTGACTCTACAGTTACAAGTATTCTTTTACAAAAAGAGGGCTATGAGGTAGTAGGGGTTTACCTTAAACTTCACAATAAAGTAGGGTATCATGAAGCAAATATTGAAAAAGTAAAACGGGTTGCTGAATATTTAGGGGTTGAGGTACATATTCATGACCTTTCAACTCCATTTAAAGAGAAAGTCTATGACTACTTTGTCGATACCTACAAAGAGGGCTTAACCCCAAATCCGTGTGTGATGTGTAACCGAAACATCAAATTTGGAGAGATGGTTGAGTTTGCTGAAAGCTTAGGCATCGAGAAGGTGGCGACAGGTCACTACATTAAGTGTGATGGTGATTTTTTATACATGGCAGAAGATGATACCAAAGATCAGAGTTATTTTTTAGCACAAGTGAGAAAAGAGACACTTAAAAGATTGGTTTTTCCTTTGGGAACATGGAAAAAAGAGGATGTTAAGGTTTATGCTTCTAAAATACCTGTTTTAGCAGATTTTGCTACCCAAAAAGAGAGTTCTGAAATTTGTTTTGTGGAGAATGACTATACCGAAGTGCTTGAACGACACATGGATATTGACCTAGAGGGTGAAACTGTTGATGTTGATGGCAATGTGGTTGGAAAACATAAAGGCTACATGCACTATACCATTGGAAAACGTCGAGGGTTTACAGTAGATGGTGCACACGACCCTCATTTTGTCTTGGAGATAAAACCTGAAAAAAACCAGATTGTGGTGGGTAAAAAAGAGGCATTAGAGGTCAATAGCTTTGGCATAAAAGAGATAAATTTATTTGAGAAGCTAACAGAGTTTAATTCAACGGTGAAAGTACGTTACCGAACTAAAGCCATTCCATGTAAAGTAAGCATAGAGGGTGATGTAGGAAGTGTAGAGATGGAGGAGTCGGTCTTTGGATTAGCTTATGGGCAAGTGGCTGTTTTCTATAATGGTGACAAAGTCATTGGCTCTGGTGTCATTTGTTAGATTGATTTAAAAAAGAAAAAGGATAGCAAGATGAAAAAAAATAGTTTAATGATTTTAATGCTTTTATTAATAACAGCGTGTAGTCAAAAAGAGCCAGAGGTAACGCCACAGGTGAAGAAGGATGTTAAAAAAGATATGAATAACACTACTACCCCCCAAGTGACCCATACCCGAATGGAGATAAAGCATGAGTCAGTAGCTACTACACAGAGTCATCAAGTTCCTACTGAAGTTCCACCAGTAGTCCAAGAGGAGTTTGTTCCTGAACATATTAGACGCTCACATATAGAGGTTGTTGAACACTATTAAGAAAAAAATATTAAATTAAAAAGGATTTATGAAAATGTATAAAAAAGTATCTGTTTTAATATCATTTGGTTTACTTTTAGTAGGGTGTACCAAAACCATTCAAGTTAATAATGGTACTACCACAACTAGTACTAGTAACACCTATCCATCCACCAATACATACCCATCCACCTACCCACCGTCAAGTGTTGTCTATGAAGAGGTAGTAAGTTATGAACCCTCTACTCCTCCAGTTCAAGAGAATAGCAGGGCAAATTATCCTACTTATCCTGAACCAGTAAGAGAAGCTGAAGTTTCAACACAAGCCATCCCTCATGCTAGAGCAGACAACATTAATATTCGTCCATTAGATGCCTCTGATATCTTAATGGAGGGCGTAAATGTTATGCTTTTAGATGTGAGAACTCCTGAAGAGATTAAAACAGATGGAAAGATTGCTAATTCTATGTTAATCCCATTGGATAAGCTCTCTCATAATTTAAATCGCCTAGACAAATCAAAACAAATCATCGTCTATTGTCATACAGGAAACAGAAGTATTGAAGCGGTAAAACTTCTTAGAAGTAGAGGTTTTGATGCTATCAATATGCTCGGAGGCATTGACGCTTGGAAACGTAATCATTTGAATGTTGTAAGATGAGTATGAAGTTTAACACAATAATTCTACTAACTACGGCTATCTTTTTTTTAGGCTGTGGGGGTGAACGAAGCATTTCGGAAACTCAAAACAGTAATCAATCTGAAACTGTAAGTTATCAAGAGAAATTTATGAATGATAGAAACTGTAATCAAATTATAGACAATGAATTCATTGTGATGTGTTATGACTACAAAAGAAAAGCAGTAAAAGTTGTCTCCTATACGCTTATGGGTGACCTTGTGAATGAGCTTAACATCAAAGATAGACCTTCTTTTTATGTGGAGAAAAAATTAAAACCAAAAGATAGGGTGACGACTAGAGACTATACCAATTCAGGATATGACAAAGGACACATGGCACCTGATGCTGCTTTTGATTGGTCACAAGAGAGCTTGGATGCTGTTTATACCTTAGCCAACATTATTCCCCAAGCACCACAAGTTAACCGACGCTCATGGGCAAAATTGGAAGCTTATGTTCGTGATAGAGCAGAAGAATTTGGAGAGTTAACGGTGATGAATGTCGTCAAATATGGAAATTACTCTTATCGAATGGGTGATAGCCGTATGGCTATCTCTAAAGGGTATTATAAAATTCTTTCCAATGAAGCAGAGGAGTATGAAGAGTGTTTTTATTATAGTAATAAATTGGGTGTCTCAAGCGACAATGATGAGCTTATTAATCATAAAGTTACTTGTAGTAGTGTTTCAAATTAAAACACTCTTTTTTAATATCATTTGTCTTTAATATTATTTTTCTTTCGTCTTTTTAATTGCCACTCTTTTAAAAGGCTGTAGGTGAGTTGAAAAAATAAAATACCTATTAAATCAGCAAGGACATCGCCCAAAGAGACCTCTCTATAGCCTGTAAAGGATTGTAAAACTTCAATAAGCACACCAAAAGCCAACAGTGATAACATGTTCCTAATACGTTTTGTAATGCTAGATGAAGCCCTGTTGAGTAAAAAAGAGAGAACAAAAAATGCACCTGCATGTAGTAGTTTATCAGCATTTTGGAAATTTAAAAAATGCTCTTCTGATGGGGGCATTAATGCTTTGTATAAAATAAAAATAACGGTGATAAGAAATATCACCTTAAACTGTTTTTTACTTAGTAAGTAGAGGTATTGGCTCATGACTTGGCTGCTAGTTTTTCAAGGAGCTTAATGGTCATACGAACCCCAGCACCAGAGCCACCAACTGGATTCTCCCCCCAAGCATGTTCCACATAAGCAGGAGCAGCAATGTCAATGTGAGCCCATTTATTTTTGTTTTTTTCTTCTATGAAGT
>JALSHP010000046.1 GCA_026982175.1 Campylobacteraceae bacterium | reverse complement strand
GTTTTGTGCTTTTACTCAACATTTTACAGTTCTTAGTCTATGAAATTCGCACGGCACTTTATCCTCAACTTGAAAAGCACGATACTTATGGAAATAGTTTTTCTACTCCTTATCGTACCTCTATAGCACAGGATGAATCTATGGTATATGAGATGAAAGAGAAGAAAATACAGGTAAGTAAGTCACGTTATGCAGGTTCTAATTATGTCAAAAAACCTAAAAAAGAGCTTTTGATGCAAAATAAAATTGACCCAAATGCCATTGTGCAAACGGGTGAGGGTGTGCCAAGTTGGAACTGGTCAACTTATGATTTTAGATGGCAAAGTGCCGTAGGAAAAGGGGATAGTTTGGAGATTTGGTTTATTACTCCTAGCATGAATAAAATATTGAAGATTTTAAATGTTGTGGGCGTGTTATTTTTGCTCTTTATGTTCTTGAAAGAGTTCGCTAAAGAAAAAATAGAGGTGTTCCCAAAAGGAATATTTATGCAACAGAGCTTAAAACTTTTAATATTTATTGGATTATTCGGGGTTTCGCCACTCACTTTAAATGCCCAGAGTATTCCCTCGGCTGAACTCTTAGATGAGTTAAAAAGCAGACTCATTAAAGCCCCTGATTGTCTGCCTGAATGTGTGAGTATTGAAAACATTGCATTTAAAGTAGATAACAATCTTCTAAGCATTGAGATGAAAGTGGCATCAGCTACCAATTTAGCCATGCCAATTATAGGAAACCGAAACAGTTGGTTGCCCCAATCGGTGCGAATGGATGAGCAAAACAGTAGTGAGCTGCAACTCGATAACAAAGGAGAGCTATGGATTCATGTACCAAAAGGGATTCATACCATTCATTTGCAAGGGAGCATGAATGGTCAAAATCAATTTATATTGAACTCCTCCTTGCCTCTACACAATTTGACCATAGAGGGTAGCAAAGATTGGAAAGTTAAGACAAATCATCAAAATTATGTTGAATTTATGAATTTAGAGAAGGCATTAGCGAATCCTACTCAAAATATTCAGAGTGCCATTGAAGCTAAAATCTCTGTCAAACGGGTTTTCTATTTTGGACTGCGTTGGTATGTTGATACAGAAGTAAGACTTTTAAATAGCATTGACAAACCTTATACTGTGAACTATAAGCTCTTAGCTCATGAGTCTATTTTAAATAAAGAGATTGAAGTTAGAGGGAAAAAAGCAGTTTTACATTTTAGTAATGAAAAAAAGCGTTATGTGTGGCGTTCTATTTTACCATTGAGTAGTGATTTAGAGATTCAAGCCTCTTTGGACAAACATCTCATTGAGCAGTGGCATATGGATATCTCCTCTTTATGGAATGTCTCATATGATAAAAAGTTATTAAGAGAGCAGAAGCATGTTGGCAACTTGCTTGTACCTGTTTTTGAGCCTTGGGCAGGGGAGAAGTTACATTTAAAGCTTCAAAAAAACAAACCTGTTAAAGGAAAAAGCTTAACCATTGAGTCGAGCCATTTAAATATTATTCAGTCACAACGCTATCGTGATTTAACCTTACGTTTAAAAGTTCGTAGTTCACAAGCACAACCCTATGTTATAAAGCTTCAAGGAGTTAAAGAGCTTAGTTCTGTCACCATTGATAATATGCCTTTTTATCTAAAAGTAGAAGAAAATAAGCTCTCTCTACCTCTAAAAACGACCTCACAAGAGATAGTGATTAAATGGAGAGAAGAGCAAGGAAGTGCCGTTGATTACAGTTTCCCTACTATCAATTTAAGTAAAAATAGTGTCAACTCAAGTGTGCAGTTAAAGTTGCCAAAAACACAATGGATACTCTTTACCTCAGGTTCAGGCTTAAGTCCTGCAGTACTCCTGTGGGGGATGCTATTGGCAGTAATACTCTTTTCTGCTATGTTAGGACGTATTAACCATACTCCTTTAAAAACAAAAGATTGGATTCTTTTAGGATTAGGGGTAAGTACAACGAGTCTACTCATTATGGTTCCTATGGTGTTGTGGATTTTTATCTTACGCTATAAAGCCTTGAATTATGAGACCTTAATGGGTAAAAAGAGACTCTTTATTCAAGGGACTATTGTGCTTTTAACAGTGGTAATGTTAGTGACGCTTGTGGGGGCTGTCTCTGTAGGCTTACTTGGAAATCCTGAAATGATGATAGCAGGAAACAACTCTTATGGACATAACTTAAATTGGTATGTTGATAGAGTAGGTGCGACGTTGGAGCATCCAAGGGTTATCTCTGTCTCTATTTGGTTCTATCGGGTACTCATGCTTCTTTGGGCAATTTGGATAGCATTCTCTTTGATTAAGTGGTTAACCTGGGGATGGTCAATCTTTTCTAAAGAAAATAAAAAAGTGTAGGGTAACACCATACACTTTAAGTTTTGAAATGTTATCATTCTTAAAATTAGAATATAAGGCAATTTTATGAAAAAAACAGAAAACACTTTTAAAACTTTTGACAATCAAGAACTCTTTTATCGAACATGGGAACATGATGTTCCCTCCAATGGAAAGATTTTAATTCTACTGCATCGTGGGCATGAACACTCAGCAAGACTAGAGAGCATCGCTTCTAAAAAAGCATTTGAGGGCTATAAAATCTACTCCTATGACAACAGAGGTCATGGAGAGAGTAAAGTAGAAGCGACGTATGAGTTTATGAACTTAGTACGTGACCTTGATGCTTTTGTTGCCTTTGTCTGTCAAGAAGAGCAGAAAGAACAAGACGATGTTTTTTTAGTTGCTAACTCCGTAGCAGGAGTGGTTGCCTCTACTTGGGTGCATGATTATGCTCCAAACATTAGGGGTATGGCACTGGTTGCACCTGCTTTTAAGATTAAACTCTATTTCCCTTTTGCCAAAGAATTTCTAAAACTAGCCCTCAAAGTAAAGCCTAAGTTAAATATTAAATCTTATGTGAAATCAAAATTTTTAACCCATGACATAGCAGAGCAAAAAAAGTATAATGAAGACAAATTAATAACACCCAATATTCCAGCAGGTCAACTCACAACACTGCTAGATACAGCTAAAAGAGTTGTGGCAGATGCCACACTCATCTCCACGCCTACTTTGGTGTTGTCAGCAAACAAAGATTATGTGGTGGACTCAGCCATTCAAGGTGACTTTTATGCGAATTTATCTTCAAGTAAAAAACGTTTTGTAGCCTTAGAAGGGTTTTTTCATGGGGTACTCTATGAGGAGGAGCATCAAAAAGCGATTGATGAGATAGCTACTTTTATGCAAGAGTGTTTTGAGCTAAAAGCCAAAGATGCACGAAGTGAACATATTACTTTTACCCAAAGAGAGCATGATAAAATAGCTTATGGTTCATTACCACTCTATAAAGAAGCTATTTATGCTACACAAAGTATGGCTATGAAACGATTGGGCTTTTTGTCTAAAGGAATGAGCATTGGTAATAAGTATGGGTTTGATTCGGGAGTGACCCTTGACCATGTCTATGCCAATAAGCCAGAGGGAAAAACCTTTGTGGGTAAATTTATTGACAAAAATTACATCAACTCTATTGGTTGGAGAGGTATTCGCCAACGTAAAGCCAATATGATAAGTTCGGTTCAAGCGAAAATAGATGCTTTACAAGAAGCAAAAAAAGAGGTCGTCATTTTAGACATAGCAGGAGGACCTGCCCGTTATTTGGTAGAGATTGCAAAAGCCAATCCTATGGTTAAAGTCTATGTGCGTGATTATCAAGAGCAAAATGTACAAGAAGGTAGAGCTTTAGCCAAAGAGATGGGCATTGAAAATATTAGCTATGAGGTGTGTGATGCTTTTAATGAGGCTTCTTATGAAAATGTAGATTTTAGACCCAACATTGTCATTGTCTCTGGGGTCTTTGAACTCTTTAGTGCCAATGAACTCATAGTCCATGCGATTAAGGGCATTGCCAAACTCATTGAAAAAGATGGCTACTTGCTCTACACAGGTCAGCCTTGGCACCCACAGTTGGAACTCATTGCCAATGTACTTGGAAATCATCAGCAAGAAAAATGGATAATGCGACGACGTAGCCAATATGAGTTAGATGGGCTTTTTAGTGAACATGGATTTAAAAAAGAGAGAATGCTCATTGATAATTGGGGTATTTTTACGGTCAGTTCAGCAAAATATAGTTCTGAAGCTTAGCGATGTATCAGTTTGATGTGGCACTGGGTGCTAAAATAGCCATGAAAGAGCGAGTAGTTTGGATGCTCTTTTTGGGCTTGACATTCTTTCTACTCTATGGTTCAGCCAATGAATATGCCTCTTTGACAGCCCCACACACAAGCATTTTTTTTGAGTGGGAGCGAAATATTCCGTTTATTGAGCCATTTATTGTGCCTTATATGGCTTCAGATTTAATGTTTATTTTGGCATTTCTTTTACCATACAGCCGTTTAGAACTACGTGTTTTAGCTTTGCGTGTCTTTAGCATTGTTCTGTTTTCAGTTATTATTTTTGTTTTGTTCCCCTTGGCATTCTCTTTTGAGAAGCCAGAAGTTCACAGCTTTACTTGGCTTTTCAAACTTTTAGAAGCAGACAAACCCTTTAATCAAGCCCCCTCTTTGCATGTGAGTTTTGCCATTGTGCTTTTTTTCTCCATGGCATCACAGATTAAGTCTCTAGTGTTAAAAATCATTTTAGCCATTTGGTTTGGGCTTATTGCCCTCTCTACGCTTTTTGTTTATCAGCATCACTTTATTGATTTGCCAACAGGAGCATTGGTGGGATTTTTGGCAGTTTATTTTATCTCCACTAAAAAAGAGAACAGTGTTTTAAGAGCCTTCATGACACCACGCCATTTAAAAATGGCACTCTACTATTTGGTCGCTTCAGCTTTTTTTATGTGGCTTAGTTTTAGTGTCTCTACTTTTTTTCTCTATCCTTTTTTGAGTCTCTTTCTAGTAAGTGTGGTGTATGCGTTTGGACTTAATAGTCTTATAACAAACAAATATTTTTACCTTGTTTTTTTACCCTATTTTATAGGCAATCAACTCTCTTGGCTGTTTTATAAACGCAATTTAGCGTTTATGACAAAGGTAGAGGAGGGGGTCTATTTTGGGCGTAAACCAACGCTTAAAGAGAGAAGTCAATTAATGGATAAATATATCATAGATTTAGCCCCTGAACATTTTTATTTAGCTCAAGGTTTACTTACAAAAAACAATTTAGCATTTTTAGACCAAACCATACCCAATCCAAAGTTATTACATAAAGCTGTAATCTTAATAGAAGAGCATAAAAAAGAGGGTGTTTATGTACATTGTGCCTTAGGTCTCTCTCGCTCTGTTTTGGTAATTTCAGCTTGG
>JALSHP010000045.1 GCA_026982175.1 Campylobacteraceae bacterium | reverse complement strand
TTTAGGAATCTCTTCGGCTTCAATGGCAATGCTCAACATATCTGCCACCATTTCAGTAAAAACTTCATTGTTTCCATAGAGTGTGTCCAGTTTTAAGCCACCAGATTGAAAAACCATATCAGAGATTTGCATCACAAACTCTCGGTCTTCAAGGTAAAGCTCCAACTCTGTTTCAATGAGGGTTTGTAGTTGTTCACGCAAGGTATAGGTGTGAAAATCCTCAATCTCTTGAAGTATTTGAGCTGTCTCTTTGTGTTTCTGCTCCACATAAGCAAACAAAATCTTCTCTTTAGTAGGAAAGTAGTTATAGATAGTAGGAGTACTCACCCCTGCATTTTTTGCCATCTCTCTCATTGAGGCATTTTTAAACCCTTTTTCAATAATCAGATTAACAGCCTCTTTTAAAATTTTGGCTTTGGTCTTCTCTTTGGCTGATTGTGATATTTTCATAAAAAATAACTCCTATTGTTTAAATACTTAACTAAGTATAGTAAAAATAGCTTTAATTGTCAATATTTATTATAGTAAATTAAAATTTTTAGAGAAGTAATGAAGTGGGCTTCGGGTATTGTTGATGTTCTTTCAAAAGATTTGAAAAAACTCTTTCCCAATCAAAAAGGATTTTCAAGAACCAATCTGTTTTATATAAAGAAATGGTTTGAGTTTTATTCTAGTTCTGAAATAGAGTTTGAAAAAGTCCAACAACTTGTTGGACAAATTCCTTGGGGTCAGAATATTGTGATTATGAGTAAGTCAAAAGATATAGAAGAAGCACTATTTTATCTTAATAAAACGCTTATTAATAATTGGTCAAGAAGTGTGCTAAACCATCAAATAGAGTTAGAGTTGTATGAGAGACAAGGTAAAGCAATTACTAATTTTGAGACAACACTCATAAAACCTAATTCGGAATTAGCAGTTGAAACCCTCAAAGACCCTTATAAATTTAATTTTTTAACATTAGAAGAGGAGGCTCTTGAAAAAGATATAGAGGAGCAGTTGGTTAAAAACATTACCTCCTTTTTACTTGAACTTGGAAATGGTTTCTCTTTTGTTGGAAGACAAGTACCTTTAGAGATAGATGGTCAAGATTTCTATATAGACTTACTTTTTTATCATATTCACTTAAAATGTTATGTGGTTGTGGAATTAAAAGCAGTTGAATTTAAAGCTGAATATGCAGGGAAGATGAACCTATATCTCTCGGCTGTTGATGATTTAATTAAAACCAAAGATGAAGAACCTACTATTGGATTATTATTATGTAAATCAAAATCTAAAATAGTTGCAGAGTATGCTTTACGAGGAACAACCCAACCTATAGGAATAGCCGAATATGAACTAAGTAGAGCCATTCCTGATGATTTGAAAGCAAAGTTGCCTACTATCGAGACAATTGAAGAAGAGTTAGAAGCGATTAAAAGAATTATCTCATGAGCAAAGGGAAAAAAGTAAAAGCAATCCAATCACCATCATTTAAAGAATGGAATTTTCATAAAATAATTCCTATTGTTTAAATATTTAACTAAGTATAGTAAATTAAAATTTTAAAAAAATATAATTTAAATTAGTTAAAATATATTTTTTTCTGTTATAATTATTTTGGGATAAATAATGTACGACCTTTTAAAAGGTCTAGTAATACCATAGGGGTGAATATGAAAAAACAACTACATACTTTTATAATGGGAGGGTTTACCCTCTTTGCTATTTACCTCTATTATCTTTCAGCCACACCCTTAACACCTAGAAAATTAACGATAAAAGAGACACCTACTATCGATGTTGAAAAAGAGGAGAAATTAGCACTCAACTACTTAAATGAACTACGACAAGGTGCAGGACTCATTCCTTTTGAAAGTAATAGCCAACTTAACCAAGCAGCTAAAAATCATGCCAACTACTTAAGCAATCATCTTACCTTTGGACATAGAGAAAAAGTAGAGCATAAAGATTTTACAGGAGAGTTTGCCTCATCACGTGTTACCTATGTAGGGTATGCTACGCCTCAAGTGATTGAAAATGTCTCGACCCATAATTTAAGCCATAAAGCATCACTCAATGGTCTTTTTGCTGCCATTTACCACCGTTTGGCATTTTTAGATTTTCGTGCCGATGCCATTGGTATTGGTATTAGCCAAAACCCTCATAAACAAACACAAACTGCTTTTGTCTATGACATGAGTTCCAATGCACTAGAATCACTCTATACAAAAACCAAAAATATTACTTCTAAAAATCTAAATGAAGCCCTTGATAGCAATAAAAAACTAAACAAATCAATGATCATCTACCCTTTTGACCAGCAAACCCAAGTTCCTCCTGCTTTTTTTGATGAACTACCCGACCCACTTCCTGAATATCGTGTAAGTGGTTTTCCTATTAGCATCTTTTTTAACTCTTTCTACCATAAAGAGGCAAAGCTTCTTAAGTTTGAACTCTATGATGAAAATAATATTCAAGTCAAAAACACACTAATTTTTGACCATAAAACAGACCCCAACAAACGTTTAGAAAAACTGGACTTTGTTCTCTTCCCCCTAGAACGGCTTAAGTGGGGTACCCAATATCATGTCAAATTTTCTGCCATCATTGACAAAAAAAAGATGACTAAAGAGTGGTATTTTAGAACCCAAAGGTTTACTACGCCTTTACATACAGTGACCGATACAAGTGAGGTTTATAACATGAAAGTATCAAGCACACATATTTTCTACTTTCCTCCTGGCTCAAAAGTAGACTTGTTACATAATATCGCCTACCCTTCCAACATAGATATTGACTTTGTGGACAAGAACACCATTAAACTAACAGCTCTTTCAGCACGTTCTAAACGACAAATTATTCACATTGGTAGGCATCAATTAACGTTGAACATACAGAAGTAATATTATAATGCGTTCATGAATTTAATCCCCATTAGCAACGTTAACCTCCATGAGCTTCATATCTATAAAGAGCTTCGTGACAATGCCTTTCGAGCAGACAACTCTTTTGTCGCTGACTCCTCCAAAGTTGTCAATCTTATTTTAGAGACAGATATTGAAGTTAAGAGCATTTTTGCGACCCAAGCGTATTATGATGAGTTTAGAGAACTTATTGAAAATAAAAATATTCCTAAACTTTATGTTGCCACCAAAGAGCTTATGCAGACCATTGTGGGACATAAAGTCCATCATAATGTCATGCTCCATGGTATTCGCCCAAAAGAGTGTGAACTAAAACAACTCGACAAGCATATTGTCATGCTTGACAACATCACCTCTAGTGAAAATGTGGGTTCCATTGCTCGTTCGGCTTCTGCTCTTGGTATTAACTCTTACTTACTCCCCAAACAATCTCCTCACCCTTTTGGACGACGTGCTTTACGTGTCTCTATGGGACATTCTAGCCATTTAAAGATTCATATTTATGAAGAAATAAAAGAAACGCTCCTCATACTTAAAAGTAAGGGCTACACCATTTATGCAGCAGAGACTACCCAAAACGCCCTGCCTTTGTCTAAAATAGAAATAAAAGGGAAATGGGTTTTACTCATGGGACACGAGGGACACGGACTCTCAACTGAGGTTCTAGCCCTTTGTGACAGAGTTGTCTATATTGAAATGCAAGAGCATGTTAAAAGCTTTAATGTCGCCGTAGCAGCCTCAATAATTATGTACAATTTTAAACATAAATAATTTTTAACATTTTTTAAAAAAGAATTTTCATTTTTTCACAATTAAAACACAAGTATCTACTATAATTGCCTTATGAGAATCAATAATATCATTTTTCCCTTCCCAACTTTACCTTGAAGATTCTCATTAACTAGCTTTTACTATATATTTTTCTTTTCCCACCGATTCTATTTGATCAGGGTAAAAGCTACTCTCCTTTTTAAGTTATTTTCTACTATAAATTCTTATTCAATTATTAAGGTCAATCATGAACTATACTATTACCCCATACAATGCAAATTTTATTCCCCCTGTACAAAAACCCGATGCCAACTTTTTACCCCAAGTAGGTGAACAAGGCATTCGTGACTTACTTGCAAGACTCTACACCTGTTTAGACACAAGCCCTGTTAGAGGAATTTTCCCTCCTGCTGATACAGAAGGAATGTTAGAAGCCGCCCAAGTATCGGCTGACTTTTTTATCCAAATTTGTGGAGGACCTGCTTATTTTAATCAAAACCGAGGAATGCCACAGATGCGTGGACGACATGCCCCTTTTGCCATTACCCCTGATGCACGACTTCATTGGCTTAGCTGTTTTGAAGAGGCGTTAAAACCGTTAGAGGAAAGTGTTAGTGAAGAGAGTTTACAGAGTTTTTGGAACTACATTAATATTTTTTCGATTATGATGATAAATACGCAAGGTTAACACTTAGGAGATGAGTCCTAAGATAGAAGGAAAAAGGGAGGAAGAATATAATGAATTTAGGGAGGTTTCATTGAAATTTATATAAGCTTAGTAAAAAATTACAAGCTTATGAACCTTTCTATCTTAGGCTTAGTGAAGTATATCTTTTTTTTGTGTATGCTCTGTGTAGCTCAAAATATCAATAGGAGTTTTTTACTGATGCTTTATGAAGAGAAGTTTACTGAAAACTGTCCCCAATGTGGCGATGCCTTAGCGATACACTTCAAATATACCAAACTCATCAAGTGCCACTCCTGTAAATCGACTATATTTTTAGAAGATGATAGTGTTAAACTCATAGGGAAAAGTGCCGTGTTAAGCCCTGAACCCTCACTCATTCAACTCCACAAAGCTTTTAAATTTCAAAAGAAGCGTTTTACGCCTCTAGGTAAAATTCGCTACTCCTATGGTCGTGGCTTTTGGGAAGAGTGGTTTTTACAAGACGAGAATGGCAAACCCTTTTGGTTGAGCATTGATGAGGGAGATTTTGTCTTAGAGGAGAAAATCAACTTCTCCTTACCTTTTAAGAAAAACCGTGAATTTAAAGTAGGTCAATATCTCAATGATTACCAAATCACCGAAATAGGCGAAGGCGTTTGTGTGGGCTTTGAGGGAGAACTCCCTGAAGCCATTAAACTCAATGAAACACATCAATATGTTCACTTAAGCCGAGGTAATGGAGAGCTATTGACCCTTGAATTCGCAGAAAATGAAACCATGACCTTTAAAGGTCAATGGATTGACCCCTTAGCCATTGAGGTTCTCTAAAAATGAGCAGTATAAACGCGATTAAATGCCCAAAATGTTCTGCTCCATTACAGTTCAATGGTGGAGGACGC
Source organism: Campylobacteraceae bacterium (assembly GCA_026982175.1). Lineage (GTDB taxonomy): Bacteria > Campylobacterota > Campylobacteria > Campylobacterales > Sulfurovaceae > UBA1140. The sequence goes on along the minus strand of JALSHP010000045.1, from coordinate 172 downwards.
ATCAAGAGCATCACCTGTGCTTACTGTAAAAGCATTTTAGACATTGACAATGAGTTTGCGATTCTGGGTAATTTCAAAAACACCCAACATGAGCATGAACTCCCCTTTAAAATAGGCATGAAAGGGTTCATAGAGAACATAGAGTACACCATCATTGGGCGTGTGACCTATA
>JALSHP010000044.1 GCA_026982175.1 Campylobacteraceae bacterium | reverse complement strand
ACAGGTGATGATAATGTTAAAAAGAGAGATGGAACGCTTTATGACCCTGGTCTGCAATTAAGTTTTGCAGCTCCCTCTTTTATGTTTGGACTAAGTGCTACTAAATGGTTTGGAGAGAATAGCACTCTGGTTTTTGATGGTACTTATAACAGCTTCTTAGAAGGCTCTTATAGCGATGGAAACAAAATGAAGTTTGGCGATGAGATTAGATTTAATACAGCTCTAGCCTATAAGCTCTATACCAACAAAGCAAAAAAGCTGCGTTTTGATGGGACAATAGAGTCAAATTATCTTAACTTAGGGCGAGACAGAGCCAATGGAATTGACCAACAAGCCACAGGAGGTGAGATTCTTTACTCTACTATAGGTGTTAGAGTATTTTATCAAAACATTAGTGCCACCGTTGGAGTAAAAATGCCTGTTTGGAAAGATTTAAATGAAGCATCTCTGCAACAAGGGGCAGAGGGAAATGAAAAATCCAGAGTTATTGTAACGTTCTCTGCACTGTTTTAGGAGTAGAGATGCATATACCTGATGGATTTTTGTCTCCACAAACGTATTTACCTGCTTTAGCCATTGGGGCTTCTTTGGTTTATGTGGGTTATAAAAAAGTAGCGTTAGAGGTAGAAAAAATACCCATGATTGCTGGAATATCTGCCATATCTTTTGTGATGATGCTCATTGTAATGCCTTTTCCAGGAGGGACAAGTATGCATTTAAGTGGGATTGCTCTTTTGGCACTTCTTTTTAATCCTTGGCTCTCTTTTTTATCTATCTCCTTAGTATTACTTCTCCAAGCATTGTTGTTTGGAGGAGGAGGCGTAACCTCTTACCCTGTAAATATGCTTCTCTTAGCCTTTGTGGGTAGCTTCTCTGCTCATTATGCCTATGGGATTTTTAAGCGATATTCAGAAAAAGTAGCCCTCTTTATGGCTGGATGGTTTAGCATTTTTTTACCCTCTCTTTGCATTGCTGTTATCCTTGGGATTCAACCTCTTATTGCCACTTCAGCGAGTGGTAGCCCTCTCTTTTTTCCTTTTGGATTGGAAGTAACTTTACCCTCTATTGTACTGCCTCATCTTTTTCTTGGTATTTTAGAAGGTGCTGTAACGGTTACACTGGTTTTGTTTTTACGCAAACGCTTTAGAAAGATTTTTGATGTCTGAGAAAAATTGGGCGATACTCTATCTTATCTCCGTTCTTATCTTAGGAGGAGTCCATAGTAATCTTGTTATGATAGTCGTGGTACTGTTTACTTTAGCGATTAATGGTAATGCACGATTTAAAATTTTGAAAAAAGCTTTTTTAACCCTTTTGGTTTTTAATGGAACGATTACGCTCTCTTATCTGCTCTATTCTCTCTTTGTAACGGTTGATTTATCTCTTTTAATTATTTTAAATCTTCGTGCCTTGGCGATTACCCTTTTGACCTTTACTTTGATGCACCATATTAACTTTCATAAGGTATTAAGTTTTAATCATACAGCTTCGCTACTGTATGCTTTGAGTTACTCTCAAATATTGCTTCTCAAAAAACTTTTAAATGACTATTATCTTGGTCTAAAAAGTCGAGGGGTAACGTTAAAAAAAACCATTCATCCCAAACAACTAAGCCCTATTATGGCAACACTATTTGGGACAATGTTACACAAATCAAATGAACAGACGCTAGGGCTTCGTTCAAGAGGACTCTTAGATGATTAAATGTGAAAATATATCTTATAGCTATGAAGATTACCAATACAATGAAGTCGAAGTACTAAAAGATATTAGCTTTGAGATTAACGAAAAAGAGAGGGTTCTACTTTTTGGTATTAATGGGTCGGGTAAATCGACACTTTTAAAACTTTTAAATGGTCTAATCTATCCTAAAAGTGGTACTTACCAATTTAACAATGAGATAGTCAATAAAAAGTATCTCAAAAAAAATAGTAAAACTTTTCGACAAACACTCTCTTTGCAGATGCAAGACCCCTCTTCTATGCTCTTTAATCCAACCGTTTATGATGAGATAGCCTTTGGTTTAAAACAGTTTGAGTTTGATGAGCTTGATGCCAAAGTGCATCATTGGGCAAAACTCTTTAAGATAGAGAAGATTTTAAAAACTTCACCTCTTACTTTGAGTGGAGGACAGAAACAAAAAGTACTTTTAGCCTCATTACTTTGTATTGAGCCTAAAGTACTCTTAATGGATGAACCCACAGCCCACCTAGACCCACCAACAACGGGCTGGTTGGTTGATTTTCTTAAAGAGCTAGAAATAACATCTTTAATTGCCACACACAACCTAAGTTTAGGAAAAGAGTTGGGAGAGAGAGCCATTGTTTTAGGAGAGAAGCATCAAATTATTTATGATGGTGAGATTAAAACACTTTTAGAAGATAGCTCTACGCTTATAGAAGCACAACTTCTTCATAAACATACACATAGCCATAATAAACTCGAACATGAACATTATCATTTACACGATTGGAAATAATAAAATAGAAGTTTAATGCCTATTTTATAGGCAAGAGCTATTAACACTTTACTAACAAAAACTTGTTACAATACTCTTCAAATCATAAATTATAAGGAAATTCATAATATGAAAAAAAATTTACTAACATCTTCTCTACTACTCTCAACAATGATTATTACAGGTTGTGTAGCCAATAACAACCAAGTTCAACAAGCATCAAGAGGTGGCGTATCAACACCTTCTAATAGCCCAATTACGCAAACAAGTAGCACAACACATAACCGTAGTGCTGTTCAAAAATCATTAGCCTATATGTATGATGAAGAGCGATTAGCAAAGGAGGTCTATTTGGCAATTTATGCACAACAACCTGTCAATCAACTTACGAAAATAGCAACCAAAGCAGAAGTAAGACACATTGACGCTGTTAAAGATTTAGCTACTCGATATGGTGTAGCAACCCCTTACCAAAGAGCAGGTCAATACCAAACAGCACACATACAATCTCTTTACAATGAACTCTATGCCAAAGGTATTCGCTCAAAAAGAGATGCTTTAGAAGTGGGTTGTATGGTAGAAGTTATTGATGTTGAAGACCTCCAAAAATATACCAGAGAGGCAGAACAAGCTAATGCACAAGATGTAGTACAGACCTATAACTTTTTACTTAAAGGTACATACAACCACTATTGGGCATTTGACAAAGGATTAAAACAGCTAGGGGTCTCTAATGGTTGTTGTTCTCTAGGAGCTAAATATTGTCATCCTGAATATCCTCAAAAGCAAAAAGGTGGACGAGGTCAAGGTCGTGGTCAAGGCAGAGGAAATGGTGGAGGGAGCTGGAGATAAAATAATATTTGTGGCTACGATAAATAGCCACAAAGCATGAAGAAATTAATCTTCATGCTCCTCTTTCTCATTATGTTCTTTCTCTTCTCCAAAGGTCTTTTTGAGTCCTTCAATGAGTAGTGCTTTCTCTTCTTTGGTAAAACGTGCTTCAGGGTGAGCTATGAGGTAAGAGCTTAACGGCATCTCTCCCTCTTCTACCTCTTTGGCAGCTTCATCACCATCATTCTTTTTCTGTATGCCCCACATTGAGACATTGAAATGTTCTCGTCCCTCTTCAATATGATTGGCAATAAGCCATGAGATAGGTGCAATTTGATTATACCAAGGGTATTTGGTCTCATGAGAGTGGCAATCAGCACAACCCCTCATAAAGAGTTCTTTGGTTTTAGCAGAGTCCCATTTAGGTTCAGCCATCACTTTAGGGTTGCTTGTCTCTTTACCATAAGGAACGAGTTGTATCAATCCAAATAGTACAATAAGTGTTATGATAATTTTTTTCATAAAATTCTCCTGTTTTTATCTACTGAATCCTTTAGAAAACCCAAAAAATTCGTTATATTATAACATCAATATGTTCAATATTATTTAATCATCATCATCATCATCGTCATCATCGTCATCATCGTCATCATCATCATCATCATCGTCATCATCATCATTGTCATTATTATTGTCATCATTATTTACAAAATCAGCTAAAGTCTGACCATTTAAAGAGTTGACCCCAATAATCGGTGTATTCCACTCTCGACCATGACATTTATAACAACTTGTATTGTTAGATATTTTAGTACCCCTAAGGTCTAAACCATGACAAAGCGTACAACTTACTGCACCATTTTTTTCTGTCCACTCTCCATGTCCATCTTCACTTCTCCAAAATCTACTAAGTTCATGCATCACTTTTCCATTAAAAGTTTTGCTAATAGTCTCTCCAGGGTGACAAGTTAAACAGTTTGTAGCCCCCATAATATTTGGCTCTTTTAGATTCGCATGAACAGCATGAATAGCATTGGTAAGTGCTGGAAGATTCTTCTTACCACTACCTTGCACTCCATTAATCCCGTGACAACTCGTACAACTAACTACAGCTGTTTTAGACTTATTTTCAAGTGTTGTATTATGCTTTTTATCATGTATTCTAAGTATATTTACTTTAAAATCAGTTTCAGGGTCAGCAAGGTTCGCAGGAGTATTTGCATAAGCTAATGCATGTTGACTATTGGAAGCATGACACGCCATACAGTTTTTTGTGCCATCATCATAGATAATAACTTTATCTCTTGTAACCACAGAACCATTACTATCATTGATAGCTTCTACCCAATAAGCTGGATAGATATCATTTTTATTAACATAAGTGACAGGTACACACTCTTTTTTCCATCGTTTAGTTATTGTATCATATTCTAAATCTACCTTAATATTAGGATTTTTTACCTGTGTTGCTCTTATTCTATATCCAGAAGGATATATATCTTGAGATGTAAAATCAACAAATTTAGCTTGAATGGTCGTAGCATGAGGACGGAGCATAAATACTTTTGCTTTATTACAAATTGTATTAGAAGTACTTTTTGCAAAGAGCCGTGGTTTACGCCAATCCTCTAAAGCATTATAAACATTTTTTCTTGCCGATGGAGTGACATTGTTGATTGAAGGTTGTGGTGTTCCTCCTGGTATGGCAGTTGTAGTGTTCGTAGTAGTATCTTCTCCACAAGCCGTCAATAAAAAAGTAACTGCACTAACAGACAAAAGTTTTTTAAATATATTTTTCATCACATCTCCTTTATACTGCACAAACAGGGTTTATTTTGTACTGTGCGAGTTCTTTACCTTTAGTATCTATGACATGTACTGCACAGGCAATACACGGGTCGAAACTGTGAACAGCTCTAAGAATTTCTAATGGCTCATCTATATTGGAAAGTTTAATGCCTTTAAGGGCTAACTCATAAGCACCCATACGACCAAGATGGTCTCTAGGTCCAGCATTCCATGTGGAAGGGACTACAGCTTGATAATTAGCCACTATACCGTTCTCGATGCGTACCCAATGACCTAAACAACCACGTGGTGCTTCTTCTACACCATAACCTTGTGCATTTTGACTGA
>JALSHP010000043.1 GCA_026982175.1 Campylobacteraceae bacterium | reverse complement strand
GGCATGTTGAATTTAAAAAACATATAATGAACAACTACTCTCCTCAAGAGGTGGCAAACATTACAGGTATTGAGGTGAAAGAGTTGTACAAAATTGCCAAAGTCTATGCCAACTGTGACAAAGCCATGTCCGCGTGGACAATGGGGGTGAACCAAAGTACCATTGGAACGGACACAGTTTCTGCCATTTGTAACCTAGCCCTCATCACAGGAAACCTTGGAAAAGAGGGGGCATCACCATTTTCCATTACGGGTCAATGTAATGCCATGGGAACACGTGAATTTGGCTTTACCTCTTCCATTCCTGGATATAGAAACTATGCCTCCGATACAGACAGAGCCGTTTTTGCAGACATTATTGATGTTCCTACGGAGCTTATCCCTAGCAAAAGGGGTTATGCTTATCCACAGATTATTGATGCCATTGACCGAGGGGAAATTAAAGCCCTTTGGATTACGGCTACCAATCCCTTAGTAAGTTTCCCTGACCAAGAACGCTTAAGACGTATTTTTAATAAACTTGACATCTTGGTAGTACAAGATGCCTTTATGAGCGAAACAGCCGAAGTAGCTGATGTAATTTTCGCAGCAGCGACTTGGGGTGAAAAAGAGGGGGTTTACACCAACTCTGAACGCCGTTGTAACTACGCTAGAAAAGCCGTTGAGCCTTTAGGTAAAACCATGAGTGATGCCAACATCATCATGGAGTTCTCCAAAGAGTTTGAGGGGAAACATGAGCTTCTCTTTAAAAACTTCCATTCTAGCCGTGATATTTTTGATGAAATCAAACGCGTAAGTGCTGGACAACTTTGTGACTACACAGGAATGGATTATGAAAAGATAGAGAAGTTAGGTGGCATTCAATGGCCGTGTAATGAGCAGTACCCAGAAGGGAAAAAACGGCTCTACAACGAAGGATTTGACTGTCCAACATCTGATGGAAAAGCCCAACTTCTCCCTGTCGATTGGATTCCTCTGCCAGAGAGCTACAACAAAGAATTTCCAATGAACCTAAACACAGGACGAACAGTTGAACAGTGGCACACACGGACTAAAACCAAAAGCATCGCTCTACTCAACAACTTAGCCCCTGAAGCATGGGTAGAACTCAACCCCAAAGATGCCAAAAAACTCAAAGTAAAAAGTGGCGACCGAATTAGCATGGGTTCAAGTCGTGGAAAGGTTGAAGAGGTGATTGTTAAAGTCACCGAAGTGGTACGTGAGGGAGATTGTTTTGTGCCATTCCACTTTAGCGAACAGCTCATCAATAACCTCACCATTCCTGAATTTGACCCTAAATCTTTTGAGCCAAACTTTAAACAATGTGCTGTTAATATCTACTCTAAAGAAGTACCAGAGGGGATTGTAATGGAAGAGATCGAAGTTGCTGGGGCTTTGAGTGAGCCTGTTGGGTTAAATGTTCAAAATGAAGAAATTAAGGAGAAAGAAGAGCTTAAGTCTTAGAGGCTTAAGCTCTTTTTTATTTAGGGTCGTGTCTAAATAATTTATAACCCTAAGGAAACACCAAGGTAAAGGTACTCCCTTTATTGACCTCTGATTCTAAAGATATTTCAATATGGTTTGCTTTACAAATGCCCATAACAATGTCTAGTCCTATGCCAAAACCACCAGAGCCTTTTTGTGAAACGCGTTTATAGCGTTTGAAAATCTTTTTTTGATTCTCTTCGTCTATTCCTACTCCTTCATCTTTGATTTTTAAAACATTGTCTTGAAGTGAAATATCAATGGTTCTGTCATTGTAAGAGTATTTAATGGCATTTGAGATGAGATTGTTGATGAGCTTTCGGATGCTATTTTTGTCCATGTTAATTATGAGGCTATTGAGTTGAGCATTGATATAGATGTTTTTATTGGCAGCAATCTCTTTAAAGTATTTGATAGAGTAATGGATATGTTCCGCCAAATCAAACTCCTCTTTGACCTCAATATCTAAGTCATTAAAGGCAAGGTAGGCGATGGAGTTGTAGGTCTCGGCAATCATTTTAGAGGACATGAGCATGTGTTCTACCATTTCAGGGTCATAGTTTTTTTTAAGGTAGTTTGCTGACATCATGAGGGCGGTGACAGGGGTGTTGAGTTCATGGGCTGAATCTTTCATAAAACGGCTTAATGTAGCAAAGTTCTCTTTAGCAGGTTTTAAGAGCAGACGGCTTAAAAAATAGCCAATAAGTGCCATGAAGATAGAGGCAATAATTAAAAGAAACCCAATAGAAAATTTGAGTTTGTCCATAGTAATAACCACATTGGAGTCTTCAATAATAATGTATTCAATCTCTTGAATAGGATTAATAAGTTCCATCATAAAAAAAGCTGAAGTACGATTGTTGTAGTTGATTTGGTTAAAGTTTAAGTTTTTAGTGGTGAGGTTAGAGCGTATGGGCTTTTTCTCGTTGTTAAAGAGTCCCACTTTAATGGGGGCTGTTTTATCAAAAAAGATGTCGATGTTACTCTTTTTCATCAGTTTTACTTTGACTTGCATTGCCATGTTTTCCATGGTGACCCCACACATACGGTCAATGGTGGCGAGTTTCTCTTGGTAGTAGAAGTAGCCTACTAAACCTAAGAGTAAAATGGAAGAAGAGACATAGATGAGTAAGAAGCTAATTAAAGCACGGCGTTCATTATGATACAAGACGATACCCCATACCACGAATGGTCTCAATGCTCTCTTTGCCAATTAATGCACGTAAATTTCGTATGTAAACTCTAAGTGTGGCATCGCTTGGCATGGTTTCATATGTCCACAGGTTTTGGGTAAGCTCCTCTTTTGAGATGGTGCGTGTACGATTGGTGGCTAAGTAGTTGAGCAGTTCTGACTCTTTTTTTGCCAATGAAAATATTTTGTCATTATGAATAATTTGATTGTTCAATGCATCAAAGAGTATCTCTTTTGAAATTTCAATGAGCTGGTTCTGCTCAATGTTAAAGGTACGGGTAATGTTGGCAATTCGCATGTCTAGCTCATCGAGTTCAAAAGGTTTTTTGATGTAGTCGTTACAACCATGGGTAAAGGCTTTTTTGAGATGCAAGGTATCTTGATAGGCAGTTATCATAATAATGGGAGTGGTGTCATTGTAATCACGTAGCTCTTGAATGAGTTCAAGCCCTGTCATTTTGGGTACATTGGAGTCTAAAATAAGCAGGTCAAACTTCTCTTCTTCCACCATCGCTAAAGCTCTCTCTCCATCATAGACAGGGGTAACTTCATAGTCTAAGGATAAATGTTTGGTTAAAATTTTTGAGAGTAGGGGGTCATCTTCTAAAAGTAATATTTTCATGCGTATGCTCCAAGTTTTATTATACTTTTTATCTGTTTAGTGTTTGTGAGAGGTAGTTGTCCAAGCCCTCATTCAAACACCACCACCCCTCAAAAACAGCATCATAATAGGGTTTAGTAACTTCCTCAAATGTCTCTTTATCTTCAAACACATTAACACACCAATCAAAAGAGATGTCATAACTCTTTAAAGCTTCTATGCTTAGGAGTGTGTCGTTAATGCAGCCCAGTTTTGAAGGCGTAACCAAAAGGGTTTGAAGATTTAGTTCTTTGGCTAAGTCTATCATTTTGTATGTTTGGGTAATGGGAACCATAAGCCCACCTGCACCCTCTATGATGAGTAAATCACAAAGTTTTTGGAGTTCGTTTATTTTGTTTTTTATGACTTCTATTTTGATGGTTTGTTGCATGTCGGCACAAAATGGGGCAGCGGGGAGTTTAAAGGTGTAAGCAGTTATATCTTTTGGCTTTAGGGCTTTAAAGTTAGGGTTGTAGCTCTGTACGGCTTCTAAAAGTGCTTTGGCATCAAGAGGTTCTGTTGTTACCCCTGTCTCAATGGGTTTGCAGACGCCAACGCTTATCCCAAGCTTAGAAAAGCTCTCTATAAGTTTGAGCGTTGTATAAGTTTTACCAACATTGGTATTGGTTGCTGTTACAAATATAGGTTTCAAGGTTAAACTCCCAAAGATATACTCTTAAATAAAAAGTTTATTGAAATTCTAACATAAATAGTGCTATACTAAGTAAGTAACAACGAAACAAAGGGAAATGCTTTGCCAAAGATAGAAGAAGAACTGGACACAGGATTGGCTTTGGATAGACCAAAGCAATATAAAGTACTACTACATAATGATGACTATACCAGCATGGAGTTTGTAATAGAAGTTTTAATGCACCTGTTTCATAAAAGTTTAGCAGATGCCGAGAGAATAATGCTTGAGATTCATCGAGCAGGACAAGGAACATGTGGTATTTTTACCCATGAAATTGCAGAAACAAAAGTCCATCAAGTTAAACAGTTAGCAAAAACCAATGGTTTTCCACTGTTAGCCACGATGGAAGAAGTATAGTAAGCAATATAAAAAGTAAAATATTTTGAAGGAGCAACAATGATAAGTATAGAATTAAATAATATTTTTAGGGATTCAGTACAATATGCTAAAGCAAATAAGCATGAGTATTTAACCTTAGAACATATCTTTTTAACCATTTTAAAGAGTGCTAGGGGAGAAGAAATTTTAACAGCTGCAGGTGCTGATGTCGATGCAATGAAAGGAATGGTTGCCGATTATGTTCAGACCAATAACCCTGTCATGGAGACACTTGAAGAGGGAAAAGAGCATAACCCTTATGAAACAGTAACCCTTTCAAATGTCATGAACGACATGGTAACGCATATCAACTCTTCAGGAAAAGCAGAAGCTGAAATTGGGGATTTAATTGCTTCAATTTACAGTCAAGAGGAGTCTTATGCTTACACCGTACTCATGCATGAGGGGGTAACACGTTTAGATATTTTAGAAGTGATTTCTCATGCCACAGCTGATGAAGCAGTGAATGGCACAGAGGGGGAAGAGTCTCTACCTAATCTTGCAGGATTTACTACCGAATTGGTTGAAGTGGCAAAGTCGGGTAAAATTGACCCTATTATTGGGCGTAGTGAAGAGATTGACCGTGTCATGCAGACCCTATGTCGTCGTAAAAAGAACAATCCTCTTTTGGTTGGTGAACCAGGGGTCGGTAAAACAGCCATTGCTGAGGGCTTAGCCCTTTTAATTGCTGAAGATGATGTTCCTGATGTACTAAAAGGTTCAAGTATCTTTGCTTTAGATATGGGTGCGATGATTTCGGGAACGAAATACAGAGGAGATTTTGAAAAACGTCTCAAAGGTATCTTAACAGAGCTTCAAACAGTCGATAAAGCAATTTTGTTTATAGATGAGATTCATACCTTAGTAGGTGCAGGAGCAACAAGTGGGGGTAGTATGGATGCTGCAAACTTACTTAAACCTGCATTGGCTAGAGGGGAATTGAAGTGTATTGGGGCAACGACATATGCTGAATACCGAAACTACCTTGACAAAGATAAAGCGCTTTCACGTCGTTTTTCTAAAATAGACATTGATGAGCCATCGGTTGAGG